>CAVJMX010000037.1:0-6109 GCA_963650795.1 Bacteroidales bacterium H4 | reverse complement strand
GTTAAATGTATGGACTCCTTTTGCGGAGCTGTATCATTATGAATCGATCTCCAGGGGACTGGACGATCAGGGCGAGAAGGCGGAGCGTTACAACAGAGAATCCGAGCATTTCCGGGAAAAATGGAAAGCAGAACTGGAAGCCGGAGATCCGTATTACAATCCGAATTTCTCTCTGGACCGCAGCGATTACGCGCTGAAGGATCCGGCAGTTAGCGGACGTTAAATTGCTCTTTTCAGTAGAGGGAATCTATGGTAAAATATCACCGGAGAGCGTTTACTGAAGATATTGAAAGATAGCGATAAAACAGGAGGATAGGAAAATGAGTTATATGGACGAACTGAATTTCTGGTTAAATGATGATTATTTTGACCAGAAGACCAAGGATGAACTTCTGGCAATCCGCAACAACGAGGCAGAAGTGGAAGATCGTTTTTACAAAGAACTGGAATTCGGTACCGGTGGCTTACGTGGTGTGATCGGTGCGGGAACCAACCGTATGAACGTATATACCGTTCGTAAGGCAACTCAGGGTCTTGCAAATTATATTATCAAGCGCGGCACACAGAGCAAGGGTGTGGCAATCGCATTCGACTCCCGCCGCATGTCTCCCGAGTTTTCCGATGAGGCAGCAAGATGTCTGGCAGCCAACGGCATCAAGGCATACATTTTTGAATCTTTGAGACCTACCCCGGAACTGTCCTTTGCCCTTCGTACACTGGGATGTACCGCAGGTATCGTAGTGACCGCAAGCCACAACCCTCCTGAGTACAACGGCTATAAAGTATACTGGGAGGACGGCGCACAGGTAACCGCGCCCATCGATAAGGACATCATCACCGAAGTACAGTCCATCAAGGATTATCATACTGTGAAGACCATGGGCAGAGAGGATGCTGTGGCAGCGGGACTCTATGAAGTCATCGGCAAAGAGATCGACGACAAGTACATGGCAGAGCTGAAGAAGCAGATCATTCATCCCGATGTCATCAAAGAGATGGCAGATGACATCAAGATCGTATATACTCCGTTATGCGGTACCGGTAACAAGCCGGTAAGACGTATCCTGTCTGAGCTGGGATTCAAGCATGTCTATGTAGTTCCCGAGCAGGAGAATCCGGATCCGAACTTTACCACACTGGATTATCCGAACCCCGAGGATCCCAAGGCATTTACCTATGCACTGCGTCTGGCTAAGGAGAAGGATGCGGACATCGTTCTGGCAACCGATCCCGATGCAGACCGTCTGGGTGTCTATGCAAAAGATACCAAGACCGGAGAGTATGTGGCATTTACCGGTAACATGTCCGGTATGCTGATCGCGGAATACATCTTAAGAGAAAAGACCGCTACCGGCACAATGCCCGTAAATCCCGCACTGGTAACCACCATCGTTACCACCAACATGACTAAGCCCATTACCCAGGCTTACGGCGTAAAGCTGATCGAGGTACTGACCGGATTCAAGTTCATCGGCGAGCAGATTAAGCTCTTCGAGCAGACCGGCAGCAATAATTATGTATTCGGTCTGGAAGAGAGCTACGGCTGTCTGGCAGGTACCCACGCAAGAGACAAGGATGCTGTTGTAGCAGTAATGTGTCTGTGCGAAGTAGCAGCTTACTGCAAGAAGCACAACATGACTCTGTGGGATATGATGGTATCCATGTATGAGAAGTATGGTTACTTCAAGGAGACCCAGTACACCATTACCATGAAGGGTATCGACGGTGCAAGACAGATCGCCGAGATCATGGAGAAGCTTCGTAAGAATCCTCCCAAGGCATTCGGAGATCTGAAGGTAGAGAAGTTCCGCGATTACCAGAACGATGTCATTATCGACATGGAGACCGGCGTTAAGACCACTACCGGACTTCCCAAGTCCAATGTTCTGTACTTCGAGCTTCCCGACAATGCATGGTGCTGTGCACGTCCTTCCGGAACCGAGCCCAAGATCAAGTTCTACATGGGCGTCAAGGGAACCAGCTTAGAGGATGCACAGGCTAAGGTGGAGAAGCTGACCGAAGATGTAAAGGCAGTACTGTAAGTGAGATTTTTAAATAAGTATAGTATTTTGAGAGCGAATCGCCCGACAGGGGCGATTTGCTCTTGCTATTTCTAAAAACGCGGAGGTATCTGTGGCTAAGCTGACAATGGCAAACCTTAAGAAAACTCTATATTATCTGCAACGTAACGGCCTGAGGGAAACCTGGATCTCTGTAAGGGAACGCCTGACAGAGACAGACCGCTATTTTTTTGTGCCCTGTTCGGAAGAAGAACTGGGAAGACAGAGTGCCAGAAAATGGGACGTGCCCATTACCTTTAGCATTGTGGTACCTTTGTACCGTACGCCGGAGGGATATCTGAGCAGAATGATAACAAGTGTTACCACACAGAGCTATCCTCACTGGGAATTAATCCTGGCGGATGCCACGGAGGATCGCAGTGTGGAGGAAGCGCTTACGAGACAGGGATTCCTGCAGGGGCAGCCCGCGGAGGAAGCGGCGGAAACCCTGGCAGCGGATGCCAGGATCCATTATGTGCACCTTACGGAAAATGCAGGGATCGCCGCCAACACGAACCAGGCACTTCCCTATGCAAAGGGAGAGTATATCGGTTTGTTAGACCACGATGATGTACTGACTCCGGACGCTTTGTACGAAATGGCAGATGCCATTACCAAAGCACATGACAGAGATGTCAGAGCTGCGTTTGCCTATTCGGATGAGGACAAATGTGATGGAGAAGAGACAAAATACTACGATCCGAACCACAAAGAAGATTTTAATTACGATTTAATCCTGAGTAATAACTATATCTGCCATTTTCTGGTCATGGACGCAGAATTGATGAAGAGGCTGAAATTCCGCCCGGAGTGTGACGGAGCTCAGGACTATGATCTGGTGTTACGTGCTGTGGCGGAAGTGCTTTCCGCAGACGGGCAGGTTGGGGAAGAGAGAATTCTTCATATTCCGAAGGTACTGTACCATTGGAGATGTCACGAGGCATCTACGGCAGCTAACCCGCACAGCAAAAAGTATGCCTACGAGGCAGGACTGAGGGCTTTGCAGGATCACGCCGCACAGCGGGGGATTCCTGCGAAGGCTGTGGAGACCAGACATGTGGGATTTTATCGTTTACAGTATACAGACGTATTACAGGACAGACCGGACGTGGCAGCCGTGGGCGGCAGAGTCCTGTCCGGGAAGCATGGCAGGATCATTGGCGGCAGAATGACTGCTGAAGGGACGGTGTTCTACGAGGGACTGCCGGAGGGCTTTGGCGGTTATCTTCACAGAGCGGAACTGTCCCAGGACGCGCAGGCACTGGATCTTCGCTGTATTCGTATCCAGCCGGCTTGCCGGGAAGTATTTGAAAGTATTGTGGGAGTTCCCTATAGCGAGATCCGAAGACGCCCGGGGGAACAACCGGTATTTGACGTCACTACACTGCCGCAAGGAGCGGACATCCGGAATTTAAGTCTGGAACTGTCCAAAGCATTACGGCAATGGGGAAGATTACTGTATTTGCCGGAATATCCGGAGGAGCCTAAGTAATTATGAGCGAAATAACAGTTGTTATACCAAATTACAACGGAATGAAATATCTGCCGGAGTGCATGGCATCTCTGTGCGAAGGGCAGGAGAATGCTCCGGACTACGAGGTGTTGATCATTGATAACGCTTCTGCGGATGAAAGTGTGGAATATCTGAACAGAGAATGGTGCCAGGAGTCCTATCCGCAGGTGCGCCTGATCCCGCTGCCGGAAAATACCGGCTTCTGCCATGCGGTGAATCTGGGGATCCGTAAGGCACAGAGTCCTTATGTGATTCTGCTAAACAACGACACCAAAGTGGAAGCGGGATTTGTGAAGGGACTGTACGATGCCATCCAGGAGGATGAGAAGATTTTTTCCGTCAGTGCGAAGATGCTCATGTGGGACAAGCCGGAGCTGCTAGACGATGCCGGAGACCGTTACTGTGTCCTGGGATGGGCATATTCCCGGGGAAAGGGACGTCCTGCGGAAAAATATGACCGAAATATCAGCGTATTTTCCGCCTGCGGCGGAGCCGCTATTTACAGACGTTCGGTATTTGAAGAGATCGGTTATTTTGATGAAAATCATTTTGCTTATCTGGAGGACCTGGATATCGGCTACCGTGCAAGAATATACGGCTACGAGAACCGATATGAGCCTTCGGCAGCCGTACTGCACTATGGCAGTGCATCCACGGGATCGAGGTACAATGTGCGTAAGACGGAACTGTCTTCTGCGAATAATGTCTATGTGATCAGCAAAAACATGCCGCTTTTACAGTGGATCCTGAATCTGCCTTTCTTGTTGCTTGGATTTGGCATAAAATTTCTGTTTTTTTGCAAGAAGAGAATGGGAAAACTATACCTGAAGGGATTGCTTAACGGTCTGAAACGATCCGTCGGACCGGTGGGAAAGCAGACAAAAGTGCCTTTTTCCTGGGAACATCTGTGGAACTATGTGAGGATCCAGTGGCAGCTGTACCTGAACGTTTTCCGAATTCTTATGAAATCTTAAGAAATTGCTTCATAAATTCTTAAGTTGAGAAAAAACCACCGTTATTGTAGAATGAAATCGTTGAAAAGAAGCTTTTCAGACTTAAAGATTGGGTGACTCCTATGATAAAAGACAACCAGAAAGTCTTTAACAGGCTTCTTGTGATAATAGATGCGCTGATTACAGCGGCATCCTTTGTCCTTGCCTATTATATCAAATTTTATATATTGAATGACGGCCCGGGAGTCGGTGTCCTGCCGGTGTGGGATTATTACATGTTACTTCCTTTCATTGTACCAGGTTACATGTTCCTGTACTACCGTTGCAGTGTGTATTCCCCAAAGCGGACCGTCCGTCGCAGACATGAAATTTACAGCATTCTGCAGGCAAATACCATAGGCCTGGCGGCATTGATCATCATCCTGTATATGATCATCCGTGAGATCAACTTTTCACGATCCGTCATGGCGATTTTTTATGTCCTGAATGTTTTCCTCACTTCAGTATTCCGTATTTTTATGCGGAAAGCACTACGTTCTATCCGGAGAAAGGGATACAACCTGAAGCATATTTTGCTGGTGGGATATTCCAGGGCGGCGGAGGAATACATCGACCGGATCCTGGGTAATCCTCAGTGGGGATATGTGGTATGCGGTATTCTGGATGAGCACATTCCCGGAGGCACCACCTACAAGGGGGTGAAAGTCCTGGGAACGCTCGGTAATCTGGAATACATTCTTCCGGAGAACAAGCTGGATGAGATTGCCATCACTCTTTCCTTGAAGGATTACGATTATCTGGAAGGTGTGGTGGATATCTGCGAGAAATCCGGGGTGCATACAAAATTCATCCCGGATTACAGCAGCCTGATTCCCAGCAGACCTTATACGGAGGATCTGATGGGACTGCCGGTGATCAATATCCGGTATGTGCCGCTGACGAATACCGGCAACATGGTGATTAAACGTGCGATGGACATTGCTGGCTCTATCTTCGGCATTATTATCACTTCCCCAATTATGTTATTATCAGCAATGCTGGTAAAACTATCCAGCCCAGGACCTGTGATTTTCAGGCAGGAGCGGGTAGGTCTTCATAATAAGTCATTTTATATGTACAAATTCCGCAGTATGGAAATGCAGACGGCAGATGAGGAGAAGAAAGGCTGGACGGTACGGAATGATCCGAGAGTCACGGGAATCGGCAAGATTTTGCGGCGCACCAGTATTGATGAGCTTCCGCAGCTGTTCAATATCCTGAAGGGGGATATGAGCCTGGTGGGACCGCGACCGGAACGGCCCCAATTCGTGGAGAAGTTCAAAGAAGAGATTCCGCGCTACATGGTAAAGCATCAGGTAAGACCGGGACTGACCGGCTGGGCGCAGGTAAATGGTCTGCGCGGCGATTCTTCCATCAAGAAGCGAATCGAATACGATATTTATTATATTGAAAACTGGACCGTATGGTTTGATATTAAGATTATTCTGATGACGTTCTTTACGGGATTCATCAATAAAAATGCTTACTAACTAAGACTTCCCATACCCCAAGTGGGGTTCGCACCTTGAAAATTCAATATTTCA
>CAVJMX010000036.1:0-24002 GCA_963650795.1 Bacteroidales bacterium H4 | reverse complement strand
CCTGCCAGGGGCTACGGGGATTCGATAGCATTCCTTAACTAACTCTCCATTTACAAAATAAGCCCCCGGCGTTAACCGGGGGCTTATTGTCTTATCTCTTATGTCTCTTATGCCAGAGGGAACTTGAAGTATCTCTTTGCGTTGTTGTAAGAAATATCGGTTACAATCTCGGACAGGATATCATAATCAGCGGGGAACTCGCCGCTCTCTACCCAGTTACCGATCAGGTTGCACAGAATGCGACGGAAGTACTCATGTCTGGTGTAAGACAGGAAGCTTCTGGAGTCGGTCAGCATTCCTACGAATCCGGACAGGTTGCCCAGGTTAGCCAGGGAGATCATCTGATCCTGCATACCGGTCTTGTGATCGTTGAACCACCATGCGCTGCCCTGCTGGATCTTGGCAACAGCGGTGGAATCCTGGAAGCATCCGAGGATGGTGCCGATTGCCTGGTTGTCATTGGGATTCAGACTGTAAATGACAGTTCTGGGCAGCTCATCGGTTACGATCAGAGCGTTCAGAAAATCAGCCATCTGTGCGGAAGGAGCGTAGTTGTTGATGCAGTCATAACCGGTATCGGGACCCAGCTTCTCATACATCAGTGTATTGTTGTCACGCTTGCAACCGTAGTGCAGCTGCATAGCCCAGTCAAGCTTGTGATACTCTCTGCCTACGAACAGCATGAATGCGGTCTTGAACTTCAGTTCCTCTTCCTTGGTCAGAACCATCTTATTCAGTCTCTTTAAGAAGATCGCTTCCAGCTCATCGTCGGAAGCGGGATAGTACATTACATACTCCAAAGCGTGGTCGGATACGTTACAGCCCATGGATGCGAAGAATGCCATACGGTTCTTCAGAGCTTCCTTTAAGCTTGCGAAAGAGTTGATCTCGGACATGCCTGCTGCGGCAGCCAGCTTCTCCAGGTACTCCAGATAATCGGGCTTCTCGATGTTCATAGCCTTGTCTGGTCTCCATGCAGGCAGAACCTTTACATCGAAGCTGTCATCAGCAGCCAGCTTCTTGTGCCACTCCAGAGAATCGATGGGATCATCGGTGGTGCAGATCAGAGTAACGTTGCTCTGCTTGATCAGGTTACGAACGCTCATGGAAGGCTGATGCAGCTTTTCATTGCACAGGTTCCATACTTCGTCAGCGGTGTTTTTGTTCAGAACGCCGTTGTAACCGAAGTATCTCTGCAGTTCCAGATGGCTCCAGTGGAATAAAGGATTGCCGATAGCCTTGCCCAGGCACTCTGCCCATTTGCAGAACTTCTCGTAATCGGAAGCGTCACCGGTGATGTACTTCTCGTCAACACCGCAGGAACGCATGAAACGCCACTTGTAGTGGTCGCCGCCCAGCCATACCTGGGTGATGTTGTCGAACTGACGGTCCTCAGCAATCTCCTTGGGATTGATATGGCAATGGTAATCCAGAATCGGTGTTTTTTCTGCGTAGTCGTGGAACAGCTTCTTGGCTGTCTCGGTCTCTAACAGAAAGTCCTTGTCCATAAATGCTTTCATTTTGAAATCCTCCATAAATATACTAAAAAGGGTATTTTCAGCTACCCCACTGCTGTCATTGATGAAATAGAAATTATTTCGTGGTGCCGCGCTTTACCAGTTCTCCGGAAAATACGGTCTTCTTCGGCATCTCGCTGCCGCCAAGCACTCCCATCAGCGTCGTGATCAGATGCTGGCAGAGCGTCTCCAGCTTATTATCGATACTGGTCAGCTCCGGATCGCAGCAGTTCACCAGCATGGAATTATTATAACCGATCACCGCCAGATCCTCCGGAACGCGCAGCTTCATTTCGCGGGCGTATTTCAGAGCGCCCAGTGCCAGAGAGTCGTCAGCGGCAATAATGCCGTGAAACGTGATTCCCTTGGTATGAAGCTTCACCAGCTGTTCAGCCATAGCGGGAACGTCCTCGTGAGAACCCTGATAGAGCTGTAAGAAGCTTCCGTTGGTCAGAAGTCCTTTTTCTTCCATGGCGGCACGATAACCGGCGAGCTTTTTCTTACCGCTGTAGGAAGTGGAATTATAGAAATACAGAATATCTTCCACACCGGAGCGGATCATTTCCATCGTCGCATCATACATAGAAGTAAAATCATCCGAGACAATGCTGTACACATTCGGAGCGTCCAGGGCTGCGTTCAGCAGCATCACAGGCACCTGCGTGGCAGCATCTGTAATGTATTTGTTGTCTTCTTCCTTCTCGTAGATAAAATTGGAACCTACCAATATAATGCCGTCCACCTTTTTCGTAATGAGAAGGTTCATGGAGCCTGCCTTGGTATTCAGGTCGTAACCGGTACAGCACAGGATGCTGTCGTAACCGTTGGCACGAAGCTTCTGTTCAATATAGTAAATTGCCTTGGCGAGATACGGATCAGAACTGTCGGCACACATGATACCGATGGTCTTCATAGTGTTGAGTCCCAGTCCCCGGGCAAATGCGTTGGGAGTGTACTCATACTGATTGATTACGTCCAGTACTTTTTTCTTGGTTTTCTCGCTTACATTGTTGCTTCCGTTGAGTACGCGAGAAACAGTAGCAATAGAGACACCTGCCTTCTCGGAAATATCATAAATTGTCATCTGCGGCTTCCTCTCTGCTTCCATGTAACCTTATGTAAGAAAAATGTAAGTGGTTACATAAAAGCTATATCTGAATTATAACGAAAGACGTATCTTTTTTCAAGAGACATTTTCAACTTCTCATATGCCAAAAATTTATCAATGCGAAATATTGTTGATAAAATCGGTGGTTTCACGAATATAAAACTTTCTGTTTTTGGTGATTGACGAAACCATTTTTTTGAAGTAAAATGAATCATGAAAGCACTTACATAAACTTCCTGCAATTTTGATTCGTTCGCAAGGTGCGCCGGGGAGCGTAAGTGCAGGTAATAGAGTGCCGTAAGACGGTGCGGATAGGATACGCTAAGCGTAGAATGGAGGACAAAATGGATATCTTAAACAAGGCAAAGACCGGTAAAAAGGAGAGACCTATCAAGGTTGTACAGTTCGGTGAGGGTAATTTCTTACGTGGATTCGTAGATTACATGATCGATATCGCTAACGAGCAGGGTAAGTTCGACGGAGACATCGTTCTGATCAAACCCATCGAGTTCGGTAATCTGGATATGTTCCACAAGCAGGACTGCCAGTACACTGTATCCCTTCGCGGTAACGTGAACGGTGAAGCCAAGATTATCAATAGAATCGTAACCAGCGTTGCAGACGCTGTAGATACTTATACAGAGTACAGCAAGTACATGGGACTTGCTGAGATCGATACTTTACGTTTCGTTGTATCCAACACCACCGAGGCAGGTATCGTATATGATGATACCGACAAGTTCGAGGCAGAGCCTCCCAAGACTTTCCCCGGCAAACTGACCAAGTTCTTATATCACAGATTTGAGACCTTTAAGGGTGACATGAGCAAGGGCCTGGTAATGCTTCCCGTAGAGCTGATCGATGACAACGGTATTATGTTAAAGAAGTGCGTAATGCAGCTGATCGAGCTGTGGGGACTGGGCGATGAGTTCAAGAAGTGGGTAGATGAAGCATGTGTATTCACATCTACTCTGGTTGACCGTATCATTACCGGTTATCCTCGTGCTACCGAGAAGGAAGAGTGGGAGAAGTTAGGTTACGAAGACCACATCATGGTAACCGGTGAGCCGTTTGCTCTGTGGGTTATCGAGTCCGCTAAGGATATCAGCAAGGAGTTCCCTCTTCCCGATGCAGGACTTCCCGTGATCTTTACCGACAACCAGAAGCCTTACAAGCAGAGAAAGGTTCGTATCCTGAATGGTGCTCATACCTCTTTCGTACTGGCTTCCTATCTGTGCGGCAACGACATCGTAAGACAGTCCATGCATGACGACGATATCCGTAATTTCATGCTGAAGACCATTTATGACGAAGTAATCCCTACCCTGTCTCTGCCTGAGGATGAACTGAAGCAGTTCGCAGGTGAGGTCGTAAATCGTTTCGATAACCCTTACGTAGATCATGCACTGCTTGCTATCTCCCTGAATTCCGTATCCAAGTGGAGAGCAAGATGTATGCCCAGCCTGTTAGGCTATGTGGAAAAGACCGGTAAGCTTCCCGCTCATCTGACCTTCTCCATCGCAGCACTGATGGCATTCTATCATGGCACCGAGATCCGCGATAAGGCTCTGATTGGTCACAGAAATGGTCAGGAGTACAACATCATGGATGACAGGGAGGTTCTGGAATTCTTCGCAGCAAACTGTGAAAAGGATACCAAGACTTTCGTGACTTCCTTCCTTGGTAACGAAGACTTCTTCGGACAGGACCTGAACAAGGTACCCGGTCTGACCGATGCAGTTGCAGCATACCTGGATGATATTAAGGCAAATGGCATGAGGGCAGCATTATGCAAGATTTCTTAAAAATTAATGACAATGATAATGTAGTCGTAGCATTAAATACGATTCCTGCCGGTGAGAAGATCACAGTCTCTGTAGGTGACGGTTCTAAGACCGTTACCGCCAGAGAGGAGATCCCCGCAGGACACAAGATGGCAATTTTTGACATTCCCGAGGGCGGTGAGGTCATCAAATACGGCTACCGCATTGGTAATGCCAAGGAGAACATCGCAGAGGGCAGCTGGATTCATACCCATAATGTGAAAACAGCTCTGGGCGATCTGCTGGAGTACACCTACAATCCCACTCCCGTAGAGGAGAAGAAGACGGAAGATGTTACTTTTATGGGATTCAACCGTCCGGATGGCAAAGTGGGCGTTCGTAACGAGATCTGGGTCATCCCCACCGTTGGCTGTGTCAATAATGTGGCAACCGCCATTGCAAAGCAGGCAAACGCTTTTGTAAAGGGCACTGTGGAAGAGGTTATTGCATTCCCTCATCCTTACGGATGTTCTCAGATGGGCGATGATCAGGAGCATACCCGTAAGATCCTGGCAGACCTGATCAACCATCCCAATGCCGGCGGCGTTCTGGTGCTGGGACTGGGCTGTGAGAACAGCAACATTGATGTATTAAAGCCTTATATCGGCGATTACGATGAGAACCGTGTAAAATTCCTGGTATGTCAGGAGCACGAGGATGAGATCGCAGACTCCGTAGAGATCATCAAGGGTCTGATCGATTACGCTTCCAGGTTCGAGAGAGAGCCCATCAGCGTAAGTAGGCTGGTGATCGGCATGAAGTGCGGCGGCAGTGACGGACTGTCCGGTATTACCGCTAATCCTCTGGTTGGACGTTTCTCTGATCTGCTGATTTCCAAGGGTGGCACCACCATCCTGACCGAGGTTCCCGAGATGTTCGGCGCGGAGACGATCCTGATGAACCGTTGTGCCAACGAGGAACTGTTCCATCAGACCGTAGACCTGATCAATGATTTCAAGAATTACTTCAAGAGTCACAATCAGACCATCTACGAGAATCCTTCTCCGGGTAACAAAAAGGGTGGTATCTCCACGTTAGAGGACAAGTCCTTAGGATGTACCCAGAAGTCCGGAAGTGCTCTGGTCAAGGGTGTACTGCAGTATGGCGATACCGTGAAGACTCCGGGACTGAACCTTCTGTCCGCACCGGGCAACGACCTGGTAGCAGCTACCGCACTGGCAGCCGCAGGAGCACACATCGTACTGTTTACCACAGGACGCGGAACTCCTTTCGCATCTCCGGTTCCTACCATGAAGATCGCTACCAACTCCCGCCTGGCAGGCAAGAAGTCCAACTGGATTGATTTCAATGCCGGCGTACTGGTAGAGGATAAGACCATGGAAGAGGAGACCAAAGCACTGTTTGACCTGGTAGTGGAGACCGCTTCCGGCAAGCAGGTATGCAGCGAAGCAGCAGGCTTCCATGATATGGCTATTTTCAAGCAGGGTGTAACTCTGTAAAAGATCATACACAAAACGGCGTTCTTTTGTTACAATAAACGTGCAGGAGAACGCCTTTGTTATATAGGAGGAACGTATGACAATCAAGGAAATCAAGGCACTTCCCCGCACGGAGGAAGGAATCTTTGACTTAAGAAAGGTGCAGGCAGACGCGGGGCTAAAAAGCATCTACCTGGCAGCGGATCAGGTATATCCCGCATACGCGGCATTTGAGACTACCGAGAATAAAAAGGAAGGATATCCCGACATCATGGCGCAGATGCGTGTGTTGAAGAAACATGCAGAAAGCGAATTTACCGCGGAAAACGGTGCGGATTACACCGCAGCACTGCTCCATACCGTAGAGCAGATCAGTCCGGAGATCTATGAGAATTATAGAGAGCTTTTGGATGATTTCCGCAGTGCGGTGAAGCGTATGCTGGAGCAGTACTACGATGCAAAAGAAGATAAATTCGCCATGGATGACACATCCAAAAAGGTATTCTGCGATGCGGTACAGAAGGCATGTGCGGAGTATTTATTATTGACTGAGAAGTACCGGATGTGCTGACTATTCAGAGACATGTGAATATTGCAAAATATTTGTCGAATGCTTGCATTCGTAAGAAGATTTTGCGATATTTATATGACGAAGTAACCACATGAGCAAAAAGTGAGCTCTGCAAGAGCGGTTTTGCGAATGGGGTTCTGAATGGTCATTATATAATAACGAGAGGAAACAGCGCATGGAAATCAGACATATTATGCATACTGCCCGCAGCGCGACCATAGAGATCGCAGACGGCGGCAGATATTTTACAAAACAGCCCGTGGAATTACGATTAAACGGCGAGACGACACTGACCACAGAGAAGACCATCACTTCTCTGTTTGACCTGAAGCCGGATCAGAAATATGTGGTAGAAGCTTACGTGAACGGAGAAAAGCAGGGCGAAGTATCTTTTAAGACGGATTACGAGTACGTGACTCTGGATGTGACCAGATTCGGTGCCAAGGGTGACGGCGAGCATGACGATACCCATTTTATTCAGGCAGCCATCATGGCATGTCCGGTGAACAGCAGAGTATATTTTCCCGCAGGAACCTACCGCATCACCAGCCTGTTTTTAAAGAGCCATATCCGCATTGAACTGGCAGAGGGCGCGGAGCTGAAGGCATTTACCGACAGAGAGAAATTCCCTACATTCCCCGGTATGTTACAAAGCTATGATGAGACCGACGAGTACAATCTCGGTACCTGGGAGGGCAATCCCTTACCCATGTTCTCCGGCATCATCTGCGGCATCGGCGCGGAGGATGTGGTGATCTATGGACAGGGTAAGATCAACGGCAATGCATCCAAAGAGAACTGGTGGAAGGATCCCAAGGTTATGAACATTGCGTTCCGCCCCAGACTGTTCTTCATAAGTGGATGCAGGAATGTGACCCTGCAGGGCGTGACCTTCTGCAATTCTCCTTCCTGGACACTGCATCCCTATTTCAGTAACGATCTGAAATTCATCGGTGTGACTGTGCAGAATCCCAGCGATTCCCCCAACACCGACGGACTGGATCCCGAATCCTGTAAAAACGTGGAGATCCTGGGTGTGCGTTTCTCCCTGGGAGATGACTGTATCGCGGTCAAGAGCGGCAAGATCTACATGGGCAAAAAGCACAAGACTCCTTCCGAGAACATCCACATCCGCCAGTGCCTTATGGAGAATGGTCACGGTGCCGTGACATTAGGCAGTGAGATGGCAGGCGGCGTGGTGAATCTGACGGTGGAAGACTGCATTTTCCGTCACACGGACAGAGGTCTGCGTATCAAGACCCGCCGCGGCAGAGGAAAGGATGCGATTTTAAGCAACATTATTTTCCGGAACCTGACCCTGGATCATGTGATGACACCGTTGGTGGTCAACTGCTTCTATTTCTGCGATCCCGACGGCAAGACCACTTACGTTCAGTCCAGAGATGTCTACCCTGTGGATGACAGAACACCGCAGGTGAAGAAGATGGTATTTGAAAACATGGAATGCACCAACTGTCATGTGGCAGCCGCTTACTTCGACGGGCTTCCCGAGCAGAAGATTGAAGAGATCTACATGAAGGACATCTCCATCAGCTATGCCGAGGAGGCTAAATGTGATGTTCCGGCGATGTCGGATGGTGTGGAAAAAAGTAGTAAGAGAGGTCTTTTTGCAAGAAATGTTGCAAAATTGACCCTGGATAACGTGAAGATCGAAGGACAGGTCGGAGAGGCTTACGAGCTGGAAGGCGTGGACGAACTGATAAAACGCTGATCAATCGTGAAAATATAAGGAGAAACATAAGACAATACGGCGCAAGAAGCCGTATTCGGAATGGAGGAAATTATGCAGTTAGGAATCCGTTTACATGATACGAAGAAGCTGCCTTTTGAGGAACGCATTGCAAATGTCCGTGAGCTGGGATTTACCTGCGGACATCTGGCACCCGGCAAGGTGATCACCGAGTTCCCCACCACAGATGAGGCACTGACCCCGGGACTTGCCATGTACATGAAAAATGTATTTGCCAAAAATCAGGTGGACGTTGCGGTGCTGGGATGCTACTTAAATCTGGCGAACCCCAATCCGGAGCAGCTTGCGAAGATCACCCACCGTTATATGGCACATATCCGTTTTGCTTCGTGGCTTGGCTGCGGTGTTGTGGGAACCGAGACCGGTGCTCCCAACGAGACCTATACCGCGGTACCCGAATGCCATGGCGAAGAGGCACTTCAGACCTTTATCACGAACCTGCGTCCGGTGGTAAAATACGCGGAGCAGATGGGCGTGGTACTGGCTATCGAGCCGGTATGGAAGCATATCGTCTACAATCCCGCCAGAGCGAGAAGAGTGCTGGATGAGATCGCATCTCCTAACCTGCAGATCATTTTAGATCCGGTAAATCTGTTGGATTACTGCAACTACAAGGACCAGGTGGCAATCGTGGACGAAGCCATCGATCTGTTGGGGGAGGATGTGGCAATGGTACATCTGAAGGATTTCATCCCCGAGGATGGGAAACTGAGATCCGTAGGCTGTGGTCTGGGACAGATGGACTACACTTCCGTATTAAAGTTCATGAAGGAGCGCAAACCCTTTATTCATGCAACTCTGGAAGACACCACACCGGAAAATAATGTCCAGGTGAAAAATTTTATTCAGGGACTCTATGACAATCTGTAAAGTTGTGATATACTCTTTCGGGAGTATTCCCAGTAGATTGGTAGGAGAACTAAAATGTTAAATGAATTTTCCAGAACAGAATTGTTGATCGGCAAGGAAGCCATGCAGCGCCTGTACGGCGCAAGGGTGGCGGTCTTCGGCATCGGTGGTGTCGGCGGTTACGTGGTAGAGGCGCTGGCACGCAGCGGCGTCGGTGCTTTTGACCTGATCGACGATGATAAAGTGTGCCTGACGAATATCAACCGTCAGATCATCGCAACGAGAAAGACCATCGGCAAATACAAGGTGGATGTCATGAAGGAGCGTGTGCACTCCATCAATCCCGAAGCACAGGTCACCGTGCACAAATGCTTTTATCTGCCGGAGACAGCGGACCAGTTTGATTTTACCCAGTATGATTATGTGGTGGATGCGGTGGATACCGTGACTGCCAAGTTAGAGATCATCATGCGGGCGAAGGAAGCGGGTGTTCCCGTCATCAGCTGCATGGGAGCGGGGAATAAATTAGATCCCACCCAGTTCCATGTGGCGGATATCTATAAGACCACCATGTGCCCCTTAGCGAAGGTCATGCGCAGAGAGCTGAAAAAGCGCGGCGTGAAGAAATTAAAAGTAGTGTATTCCACCGAGGCTTCTGTAAAGCCGTTGGATAATATGGAAAACAGCTGTCGGACGGGATGCGTATGCCCTCCCGGGACCAAACATAAATGTACCGACAGAAGAGCCATTCCCGGTAGTATTTCCTTTGTCCCTTCCGTCGCCGGGCTGATTTTGGCAGGTGAAGTAATTAAAGATCTGATTGCAGAAAAAGAATAGCTTTTTTCGTGGGAGTGAGGTATAATCTCTTTATATTAACGAACGCGCATAAGTGTGCGAAGGAGGTTGCTTTATCCATGGCAGAAGAAGTTAAAATGGGACAGGCAGAAGGGGAAAATGCCAACGCACTGAGTGGCGTGAAAGAACATAAGGGGAAAGAGGGAGCAAATATGATCGTCAAGATCCTGGCGATCGTACTGGTTCCGCTGGCAGCAATTGCAGTGATCGCAATTCTTGCCCTGAATTCCGCAGGAGATAAGATCTCTGACGAATTGATGAATCATGAGCTGTCGGCAACGGAATATGCTCTGGAGATGAGCCTGAACAATTCCGCCCCCGGGGATTATACTTATGAAAACGGAGCAATTTATAAGGGCGAACTCAATCTTACAGACAATAAACAGGTACTGGATGCCATGAAGCAGAATGCCGGTGTGGATGTAGCAATATTCTGGGGCAAAGACCTGGCAGTGACCAACCTGACCGGAAGCAATATCGCTCTGAGTGAGAAAGTATCTTCCAAGGTGCTGGGCGGAGAAAACTATTTCTCCAATTCCCTGAAGCTTGGTGATACGAACTGTTACGCATATCTGGCACCGCTGAAGAATACCGACGGTACCGTGGTAGGTATTCTGGCTACCTGCATTCCGGTAAAGGAAGTAGAGGGACTTTACAAGGGCATCGTAACAGGCAGAGCAGCTGCTATTCTGATTCTTGTGGCAGTATTCTGTGTGTCCATTTTCCTTGTGGTAGGTCTGATCTCCAAGGCACTGCTCGGTGTCGTAGGCAATCTGGATCAGATCGCAGAAGGCAAGCTGAACTTCCAGGTTCCCGATAAGCTGTTGAAACGCAGCGATGAAGTCGGTAAGAGTGCAAGAGCAGTACATTCCGTAGTGACCGGATTCTCCCGGATCATCACGGATATCCATAATTCCATGAAGGACATGAACGAGTTCACCGGAACCTTTTCCAGTAACTTTGACAGCATCGGACAGTCCATCGCTTCCGTGAATACTGCAGTGAATGAGATCGCCCAGGGCGCAACGACTCAGGCATCGGATACCCAGAGAGTCAGCGAGAGCATGAACGAGATGAGTAATGCGCTGAACCGTACCGCAGACAGTGTCAATGCCTTAAGCAGCAGCGCTGCCAACATGAAAGAGAGCAATGCTACTGTGGACAGCACTCTGAAGGAGCTGTTAGAGATCAGCTCTCATACGCAGCAGTCGGTAGATCAGGTGCAGGAGCAGACCAATATTACCAACGAGTCTGCACAGGCAATTCAGGCGGCTACCGATATTATCGCAGGTATTGCGAACCAGACGAATCTCCTTTCCTTAAATGCCAGCATCGAGGCGGCGAGAGCCGGAGAGATGGGCAGAGGCTTCGCAGTAGTAGCGGAAGAGATCCGTGGTCTGGCAGATCAGTCCAAGGAATCTGCGGATAAGATCCGCGGCATCGTGGAGAATCTGATCAGCAATTCCAACCAGAGCGTGGAGATCATGAATGGTGTGGTAGGCGAGATTCATCAGCAGAACGAGAAGCTGGGTACCACGCTGAATGTCTTCAGCACACTGAATCAGGAAGTACAGAAGGTCGTAGGAGAGATCAACGTGATCTCCGGCGAACTGGATCATATTGAGAACTACAAGACCGATGTGGTTGAGAAGATCGACGGACTGACCGAGATCTCCCAGAACAATGCGGCAAGCACCGAGGAGACCGCAGCTACCATGGATCAGCTGGCTGAGATCGTAGAGGATTGCCGACAGGCGACCGCACAGCTGAATGTCATCGCGGATGAATTAAATGCAAATGCGAAGAAATTCCAGCTTTAATTCGGATCTATGGGATAAATAGAGGAAGAGCAAGGGGCACTGTTACAGAATAAACTGTGGCAGTGCCCTTTCTGAAAAGGAGAAGCCTGTGGAAGATACGGATACTGTGTCGGAAGAGCAGACGGAAGGAACGCTCACAGAAAAAGAAGTAAGACCAAGCCTTAGGAAAATGACAACGAAAGGACAACAGTAAAATGAGTACGATAGAGAAACATGACATGACCCAGGGAAAGATACTGCTTCCCTTAGTATCTTTTACGATTCCATTGGTACTGGGCAATCTGTTTCAGTTAACCTACAATGCGGCGGATTCCGTGATCGTAGGAAAATACGTGGGAGAGCAGGCACTGGCGGCAGTGGGCACTTCCACACCGATTATGAATATTGCGATCCTGCTGATCAGCGGAATGTGCATGGGAGCCAGTGTGCTAATGAGCTCCCAGTACGGGGCAAAAGATTACGACATGCTGTCGAGACAGATCAGCACGACGATGCTGGCGGGCTGCGGATTCTCCGTGGTGTTCTCCCTTCTGATGCTCCTGCTGGCGACACCGGTACTGAGATTGATCCGGGTGCCGGAGGCAGCGATCCCGGAAGCTTCCGCGTATCTTCGGATCATTTTCATGGGACTGATCTTTACGTTTATGTATAATTTCCTGGCGAATACCATGCGGGCGCTGGGAGACAGTAAGACACCGCTGTATTTCCTGGTGACCAGTGCGTTTCTGAATGTTTTCGGAGATCTGTTCTTCGTGGTGATACTGCGATGGGGCGTGGCGGGCAGCGCCATTGCCACGGTGTGCAGTGAGGGACTGTGCTGTCTGCTGTGCGGAATTTATATTAAGAAAAAGATACCTCTTCTATGCCTTGGGAAAAAATGGTGGGTGTTCGATAAGAGCTTACTGGGCAGGACCGTCAGCTACGGCAGCACCAGTGCCATGCAGCAGGTGTGCTTACAGCTGGGGAAGCTGATTATTCAGTCTGTGGTCAATACCCAGGGGGTGGCGGTCATGGCAGCATTTACTGCGGTGAACCGTGTGGATGACTTCGCCTACACACCCCAGCAGAATATCGGACATGCCATGACGACTTTTCTGGCGCAGAACAAGGGCGCCGGACATAAAGAGCGTATGAAGAAAGGATTCCAGACGGGACTTTTGATCGAACTGGTCTATTCAATTGGATTGTTTGCTGTGATCTGGGGACTGGCTCCGCAGATCATGACACTGTTTGCCGAGGACGGGGATGCACAGGTGGTATCCCTCGGTATCAGTTACCTGCACCTCATCTCCTGGATGTACATCCTGCCGGGACTGACCAACGGTATTCAAGGATTTTTCCGTGGTATCGGTGACCTAAAGGTGACATTGTACAGTACCTTTATGAATATGTTCGGCAGAGTGGTGGCAGTATTTGTAATGATCCGCCTGCTGCATATGGACTTCGCAGGCTTAGCGTGGGCGAATATGATCGGATGGATCGTAATGATGCTGTTTGAAGTGCCGCTTCTCGTGAAGTCCCTCCGGGGCGGCGAGTGCGGCTAGATGTTCAGATCCGCCGAATGTTCCCCAAAATACGCGCCTTTGGATTGCTGTGTGCGATAAAATGTGTTATAGTTCAATGGTACTATTGCGCATTTTATGAGGAAAATGCAGCGTGGAGGAAACGCATGACTGGTATAATCGAAGGCATTACCCTGCTGGGGGAGCATATGGGACTGGTGGTGATCGGCTGTCTGGAACTTTTGGCAGCTTTGTTTTTGTTCGTTTCTTTTATTTGTAAGAGTATGAGAAGCAGAAATCCACAGGAGGGTAGAAGCAGAGGAGAAGAGAAAATCTTCCGACAGGAAATGCGGCATTATCGGGATATGGCATGTATCCTGTTACGCAGAAGTGACAGACTTCCTTTATATGCGGAGGGTGATCCGGAGGATCTGCTGGGAGTGAACTTAGAGCAGCTGCAGGAGGACATCTGCAATATTTTCAGTAATCTGCAGGAAGAAGGAGCCGGAGACAAACTCTGGCAGAAATATGATACATGGGACGGAGTGTCGGTATTTTCCGAAGAATTTGTCCAGAAAAACGGAGAGTGGATCCGGTTCCAGATAAAAAGATGTGCAGAGGAATCCTACGATCTGCTCTTTTTTGAGCGCATTACCCAGGTGCACGAAGAGATCGCCGAATATGAAGAAAAGCTGGCGCAGGCGGAGGAAGCCAGTCAGTCCAAGACCACATTCCTCTCCCGGATGTCCCATGAGATCCGTACGCCCATGAACGGTATTATCGGTATGCTGACGCTGGCGGAGGGAAAGCTTCCCGAGGATGCACCGGCGCTGCAGTACCTGAACAGAGCGGATGAACTGTCCGATCATCTGTTGGCGTTAATCAACGATATCCTGGATATGTCCCGGATCGAGGCGGGCAAGGTCGAACTGGAGAAAAAGCCTTTCAGCCTGCATCGGCTGGGAGACAAGCTGTACGATATGTTCGCAAGGAACCTGGAAGCGAAGGGCGTCCGCTATGAAGTGAACTTTGAAGAGATGACGGTGGACGCTGTCATCGGCGATGAACTGCGGATCAGCCAGGTCATCATCAACTTCCTGTCCAATGCCGTGAAATTCACATCTAAGGGTGAGATCATCGTGACTTTCCGGCAGATGATGCGCCAGGCAAAAAGTGTGGATTTCATGATCCGGGTGCATGATACAGGAATCGGTATGAGCCCGGACTTCATTAATCATATTTTCCGACCTTTTGAGCAGGAAAGTATTGATACCTCTAAAAAATACGGTGGTACCGGACTGGGCATGGCAATCACGGATCAGTTGGTAAAGCTGATGGGCGGCGAGATCGTCGTGGAGAGTCTGAAGGACAAGGGATCGGATTTTACCATATTTTTGCAGCTGCCTATTGCAGACGAAGACAGCATGGAAGAAAAAGTGACACCGGTAAGTGATAAGCAGGATGCGGAAAACACTTTCCGTGGACGCAGGATTCTGCTGGCGGAGGATAATGAGATCAACGCGATGATCGCTGTGGAAATATTGAACAGCATGGGAGCCGAAGTTGATGTGGCAGAGGACGGACAGAAGGCAGTAGACGGCTTCCTGGCACATCCGGTGCAGTATTATGATTTCATCCTCATGGATGTACAGATGCCGGTGATGGATGGACGTACATCTGCGCGTACCATAAGGGAGATGGATCGCGCAGATGCCGGAATGATTCCTATTTTCGCCCTGTCTGCGGATGCTTTTGTTGAGGATGAGAGATTGTCCTTAAAGAGCGGAATGAACGGACATTTCGCAAAGCCGGTGGATTTTGTAGCCCTGCAGAAAGAGGTTGGGGCGTTTTTACATAAGAGGGAACAGGTATAAACGATGCAGAAGAAATGGATCCGACCGTTACTTGCGGTCATTGCGGTACCGGTCATTGCAGCCGGCGTTTTTCAGATGGTGAGGGCTTACGAGGATGGAACAGCGTTCCAGCCTGCCTGGAGCAACCGCAAACTTCAGGTGAATCAGGTAGTATTTTCCGGAGATGAAGACACCGCTTCGCAGAAAAATAACGAGGGAAAAGAGGGCGAGAGCGAACTCTGGGAGAAGGACAGAACCGCAGAGGATGCTCTGAGCCCGGAACTAAAAAACAGTGCTGACTATCTGTTCCAGACCGGCAGATCAAATCTGCTAAATGGCACGGGAAGCATTAACCTGGCGGGAGACGAGGCTGGGAACAATACGCTGCTGCCCGCGGACAGCACCACCGGGACCGGCGGATTTATCTATGATATCACAGGAGATCGTGACAATGCGGATGGCGTGATTGCCGTAGGCAGCGGAAGCATTAGTGGAACCGGAAGCGGTAACGGCAGCGGCAGCAGTGATCAGGGAGACAGCGGCACGAACGGCTCCGCAACAGTAAAGCCAGCAGACCAGACAGAGACCCCGTCGCCGGAGCCTGCGCCTACGGCGAGACCTGCGGATACCGTGAAGGATCCGGAGAGTACAAAGGAAAAGCCGAATGACGCGTTTACTCATGGCGATTATAATGAGAATGTTACTTTCACAGAACCCAGTATTAACATTTTAGTATCCTATGATGCCTTATACAATGGAAATTATCTGTATGAGGGGCAGACGGTGAACGACAGAGATATGTACAATGCCCTCGATACTTATGTGACAGATGGCTGGGATGCGTATGACTGGGGAGAAGAACATTTCGGTAAATATGTAAGAATTGTCGGTGTATCCTTTGACGGTGGAGATACATGGACAGCAGAGTATCCGGTGACGATTCCTACAGGACTTTCCGAGGAGCAGATGATCATCCGGGTACAATACCGTTTCCACAGTACGGATGCGTGGACTTTGGACTGCCAGACAGATGTGACCTATGAACCGGCGGCCTGTCGTGTATATGCACTTACAGAGAAACTTACCTGGCTTGACCAGGTGATTGATCCGGAGAAAATTGCCAATAAATATGATCAGTATCCGGAGCCTGACAGCATTTTTAATTTATATCAATATCAGGAAGCACTTCTCGGAACTGAGGGAACGCTGCTGACGAAACTGTTCCCGGGCTGGATGGAGAAGGACCAGCAGGTTTCTTTTGCATATCCGTTGGAAAGCGGAAGGCATGTACTGGAGCCGATGGATATGGTGGAGCTGGCACCGGAATACATTGTCCAGGTCAAGAGTGAATATATTCCGGAGGAATATCTGGGAACGGATATCCAGTATCCTTTGCAGACACTGACAGAGTATACGCCGATGTCTGCAGACACCCTGGAGATACCGGAGTATATTCAGGCAGTGGATCCGGAGGACTGGATTTTTGCTGATGTTATGAAATTGCCGGCTTCCGTAGTCTATGTGAACACAGAGAGTACAAACATGGCTGTAGCATATGCCTATATTGTGGATGACGGGAATCCCTGTCTGACTGCAGGAGAGGATGGAATCCTGTATAACAAGAATCGGACTAAAATTTTAGGTATTCCAAGTTATACGACCGATATAGATGTGCCCTCCAATGTGGAAAGCGTGGTAATTCCGGGCTGGAATATGCTGCTGACAATCCATCTTGAGGCTGCAAGTGCGGCAGAGATTCCACAGATGAACCTGGAAAATCTGTTTACAGGCTGTACATTTACAATGAGTAAGACGATACTGTATGATTTCATGGATCGTTATGAGGCTTATCTGGAGGGAAGCAGCATACAGGGAGAGAACAGTGATGCCGTCTATACAGTGCAGGACCATTTGGCAGTAGACGAGGATGGAACTTTAGGCTATGTGCTGAAGAGTGCACCGAAGCTGCTGCGTCTGCCGGACAGTGTGAAGCATATCGGAAAGCAGGCGTTTGCACAGTCATCCACAGAAGAACTGGTAATCGCAGAAGCCGCGGAGAACCTGGTTTTAGATGAAAATTGTCTGGAAGACAGCAAAGTGAGAGTGATCTGGTGTTATACAGAAGTGCAGAGGCAGCGGTTGGAAGAACAGCTTAAGCTTACAGGGAAATCAGATGTGAAGGTTCAAGTTGTCAGAGAACAGAAGGTTACCACAAAACAGGGCTATACTTATATCATAAAAGAACCGGAACAAACTGCGGAATTGTTGGCAGCTCCTGCGGATATTGTTTATTTTGACGGAATCGTAAGAGATGATAATGGTAATGAGATTCAGATTACTGCGATTGGTGATGGAGCATTTAAGAATCATACCTCACTGGAATGGGTGATGCTTCCTGAGAACATCAAGTATATAGGGGCGGAAGCATTCCGGGGATGTACGTCACTACAGGGAGTATTGATGGATTCCCGAGATGAGATGACCATCGGAAATAATGCTTTCCTGAAATGCGACGCTATCCGTTTTCTGGCATCCAATGCCTTTGCAGTCAGGACGGAGAATGACTATCTGCCGGTATTTAAGGATGAAGCCGGACAATCGGTATTCTATATTCCTACGGAGCATTCCCAGGATCCGGATTGTCTCTGGATGCAGGAGGGAGCAGAATGTACTTTCTTTGAAGCTGGTGACGGAGTGGAAGCGTACAGTCTTGAGAGCATCGGTGACAGCTCGAAAATGCTGTATGCAGTGGGCTATAATGGCGTCATGTGGCAAAGTGACGTTCCGTTTATGGCAATCCGCTCTGGTACAAAGGTGGATGAGCAGGTGGTTCTGCCTGAAACGACGCAGGAGATCTTAAGTGGTGCAATGCGTAATACCCATTCAGCAGGCGACTCTTATACGGTCAACTGGAAGGATTTGTCTCTGATCGCCATCGATGATTATGCCTTCGCAGATTCCGACGTGTCGGGAGAGATCACCTTCGGTGTGTATGGATACTACAGCTATCTGCTGGAATATGCATTTAAAAATTGTAGCAAGATAACGGATATTACGGTAAATGGAACACTGGTCAAATTCGGTGAAGGCTGCGTTTTGAACTGCAGCGGACTGGTCAATGTTACACTGGTGGATTTCGGTACATACATGTATGGAGATACTTTGCTGCATTACTATATACCTTCCTATACCTTTGAAGGCTGCACCAGTATCAAAGCACTGAAGCTGCCGGGTACACTGCCGGATCTGACGGTTCCAACCAGAGGGGAAACGTTCTGTCTGTCCGGATATGAGACAGATCCGGAAACAGAAAAAGGGCTGCTTGTGGTACCCGAAGAAAACAGACAGGCGTGTCTGGAAGCATGGAAGTACAGTGTACTTGGTTACAGCAATGAGGAGGATTTGGAAGCTGCAGCGCAAGATGCAGCGTTTGATGCCCTTATCGAGACCGGAGAGTTTTGGACGCAGGAGGAGATAGATGCATGGAAGGCAGAGCAGATTGAGAGAGGACAGCGCATGATATGTAACTGGCTTGGTATCGACTATCCCTATGATGCGGAGGAGAGCACATGTACTGCTGTGTCGGAAACATATAGAAAGGCAGAGGGATTAAAATGATCGTAGAACAATCAAAACAGATCGTAACAGAGATCAATAAAGCCTTTATTGGCAAAAATGATATTGTGGAAAAGGTATTAATGACTATCTATTCCGGCGGACATGTACTGTTGGAGGACTGCCCCGGTGTCGGCAAGACGACCCTGGCACTGGCATTTGCAAAAGTGCTGGGACTGGACAGCAGGCGTATCCAGTTCACTCCGGATACCCTGCCTTCCGATATTACCGGTTTTACCATGTTCAACAGAGAGAAGAACTGCTTCGAGTACCGGGACGGTGCAGCAAACTGTCAGCTGCTGTTGGCGGACGAGATCAACCGTACTTCCCCGAAAACCCAGTCAGCACTTCTGGAAGTACTGGAGGAACATACGGTGACCGTGGATGGCAGGACACATGTGCTGCCTACACCGTTTATCTGTATTGCAACACAGAACCCGGTGGGATCAGCAGGTACACAGCCGCTTCCGGAATCCCAGCTGGACCGTTTTATGGTATGTCTGTCTATCGGTTATCCCAGCCTGGAGAATCAGATGAAGATCATCAATGCCCAGAGATATCACAATCCGCTGGTGGATTTAAAGCCCATGACCAACGCGCAGAATGTCTTGGAGGTACAAAATTATTTAACCAGCGTCAGAGTGGATGACGGTGTGCTGGCATATGCGATCCGCCTGTGTGAGGCTACGAGAAATCATACGTTGACCGAGCTGGGCGTGTCACCCCGCGGCGTTTCCGCACTGGTGAAAATGGCGAGAGCCTGTGCCGTGCTGGAGGGACGCAATTATGTGGTACCGGAGGACTTGCAGAAGGTATTTAAGGATGTCTGTGCCCATAGAATCGTTTTAAGACCTCAGGCAAGAGTCGACGGACTCAGTGAGAGAGAATTACTGGAAGAGATCATGGGTCGTGTGAAGCCGCCTGCAGCAGGAGAGAGGTAAATTACATGTGGAAGAACAGAACAACCTATATCGGGTTGATCTTATTATCAGTTATTTTGCTGTATTTTTCCGCAAAACCGTTTTTCCTGCTATGGCTGATCGGACTTTTTCTGTTGGCAATTGCGCTGCTATCCTGCCTCCGTCGGGATACCGGGAAAATACGGGTCGCTATGGAGCTGCGGCACGGAGGACAAGCGGGGAAGAGTCTGCCGCTTTGTTTCCGGCTGGAATACTCCGGAAGACTGACTGCGACGGGATCAGTGCTGGTGGAACTTCAGATCCGTAACGTGATGTTCGACACTATAGAGAAGAAGAGATTACTGATTCCACTGGAAAATGGGAAAAATTTCTACGAACTGGAATGGCAGGTGCAAAACTGCGGTGAAATTCTTTTTCAGTGCGAGAAAATACAGATCCGGGATGTCCTGCGCCTGTTTGCGCTGAATATCAGCCCTTTTGAGGAAATGAGGATGGTCTGCTATCCGGCAGCCATGGATGTGCAGGCGGAGATCTCCGGGTCTGTCTCCGGCATCAGCAGAGAAGAGGGAATGACTCTGAACCGCAAGGGAAACGATTCCAGCGAAATGTTTGATATCAGGGATTATGTGCCGGGGGATGATATCCGTTCCATTCACTGGAAGCTGTCCAGCAAGACCGGGGAACTGATCCTGCGTCAGGCAAGTGAGCCTTCGCATTATGATGTGGCAATTCTGCCGGACTTCGGAAGAAATCAGTGGGGAACAGCCCTGCGCGATGCGGAAGGCAGCGCGGCTGTGGCACTAGGAACCGCCCTGGCAGAGCAGTTGGTGGAACAAGGCTATGCATTTTGCATGATCATCCCGACGAACAGTGGGCTGCAGGTCCGTGAAGTACGCTCCGAGAGACAATTCCGGCAGGTGTTGGCAGCATGGATGGGATTTCAGATCCAGAAAAATGCGGGCAATGGACTGCAATTTTTCCGGATGCAGCATCTGGAAGAGCAGTTTACCCGGCTGGTGATCCTGTCCGCAGGAAAATACGAGCAGGATCTGAAGGGAATGGAAGAGCGGATCTGCATCACGATTCTAAATGTTATGGAGGATCTGGAGGAGATTCACAGGGAAGAAAGTGGCAACTGTGTGATCGCGGAATTCCCCGCTGCGCAGACAGCAGAGAGCACCTACCGGATCACCTGTTAAGAGGATCCGGATAGAAAGCCGAAGATGAGAAATGGAGAAATGATGAAACGTTCACCGATTCAGGAAATCACACCTGTGAATCAGAAAATTTCATATGGAATGCATGCCTGGATGCTGTGCCTCCTGGGATTGTTGCTCGGTGGTGCGATGGCATCCATGGTGTCTGTCCTTGGTGAAGAAATGCCTGCGGATCATAAAATGCAGATGATCCTGGGCATGGTGATCGTGGTTATCTGCGGAAGCGTATGCTGTATCCTTGCATGGATCGGGAAGAAAAAAATCCGTATTCTACGATTCGTATTTTTACTGCCGTGGGTAAGCTTACTGCTGCTGACCACACCCACCGGGATCCGGCAGGGGGCGGTCGCATGGATTGGTCAATGGATCCGGGGATTTAACCGGACACAGACAGGTTACATTGCGGTAGTGTCCGATTCGGCGACGGTAGGCAATGTGCTGGCATTTCTTTTTTTTATTGCACTGTTGACAGCCCAGATGCTGTGGTGGGCTGTGGTATATAACCAAATGTGGGCAGTGTACCTGTTTGGACTGTGCTGGGTACTGATTCCGCTTTTGTCGGGGAATTTTTCTCCGCTTTGCTGCGGATGCATGCTGGCGGGAACGCTGGGCTTGTCTATGACCAGAGACCGTGAGAGATCCTGGAGGCTGCGGAATGTATGGACCACGGGGATTACGTTGATCCTGCTGGCGCTGGCAGCTTTTGTCCCGCAGGGTGAGATGAAATCGGTACAGGAGCTGCGCAGTCATGTGGAAGCGGCAATTTACGGATTCCGCTATGGGGAACAGACTCTCCCGGAGGGCAATCTGTATCAGGCGGGAGAACTGTTACAGAAGCAGGGAGAAATGCTTCAGGTACACAGCAACCAGAGCAAAGCACTGTATTTGAAAAATTACACCGGCGGCAATTATGTGTCGGGACATTTTGAAGCATTGTCCGAGGCAGATTACGGCGAAGAACATACGGGAATGTTTAAGTGGCTGTCCGCGAAAGGGTTTGATCCTTTTACCCAGGTGGCACAGTATTATGCCCTGGGTGCGGAGGAAGATGCACCGGAGATAAACGAACTTCGAATTCATGCCACAGAAGCGAACAGAGCAAGACTCTATGTGCCGGCATCTTTAGCAGAGATTCAAAAGGACAGAAGTGCTGGGAAGAACGACCAGTGGATCGAAAGCAGAGGAATCCGCGGACTGCGGGAATATACCATAACGGAAAGTTCCGGCAGCAGACCTGCGGAGCTGTCGGTCACAGCGGAATGGGTCGGTGATCCGCAGAATGAGGCACAGAGAACCTACTGTGAGGCAGAGGCGGTGTACCGGGATTTCGTCTATGAAAAATATACCGAACTGGACAGCGGAATGTATGATCTGATGCAGAAATGGTTCTGGGAGGAATATAGTTCTGACAGCGATGGCATTTACAGTGCGATCACGCAGATCCGCAGTCAGTTAAGAGACAGGACCCGTTATACAGCGGTGCCCGGACAGACGCTGGAGGGAGAAGATCCCATACGTTATTTCCTGACCGGGTCTAAGGAGGGCAATTCCATGCTGTATGCGGCGACGGCGGTGGAGGCACTCCGGGCGCACGGAATCCCGGCGCGTTACGCGGAAGGGTATTATATCTCCGAGCAGGCGCTGGCGGACAGTGTCGACGGAATCGTATCGGTACTGGGCGAGGATGCCCATGCCTGGGCGGAAGTCTATTTTGACGGTATCGGGTGGCTTCCGGTGGATGCGACGCCGGGATATTACTACGATGCGGTGAAGCTTCAGCAGATGGTGGCAGCACCGGATATGGTACATAAGACGCTGGCAGAGGACAACAGTCTCATGGATGCGGAGCAGATCACAGACACCGGCAGTGAGGAAGGCAGTGTAGCGGAAGAGATTGCGAACGCGATTCGTAACGTGGATGCTTTCCGCCTGGGACTGTTGGCAGTGGTACTGTTATTGTTTGTCATCGTGACGGTATGCGGGGAGATTTTACGGCTACTGTTTTTAGGATGGGAGAACCGCAGGTATGATCGCGTATCTTCCTTACAGAAAGCGGAAGATATGGAGAGAAAGCTTTTGTATTTTCTGAAGCTGCGCGGTATTGAGGCACGCCTGGGATGGAAAACGGACGAGGTGGAAGCTGCAGTGATCGCAAGGATCCCGGCAATTCGTCCCGGGGAATACCGCAGGATCTGCGAACTTTTGCAGAAGACGATCTACGGCGGGATAGCGCTGGAGCCTTATGAAGAGAGAACCGTGAACTATTTCCTGCGCAAACTCTACGCACCGGAGGCAGGCAGCAGCCTGTTCTTCCGTTGGAAGCTGCGCTACGGCATTGTTGGCTATGAATTTGACAAGAGCCGCAAAAAGCATCGAAAAAATAAATCAAAATCAGCATAAAAATAAAAGATCCGGGCATGCTGTTATCGTGAGAAACGATCAGGATAAATCAGGAGGAACAGCATGGATCAGATACCGCATATGTCGAAAGATACGGTGCAGCCGGACGCACAGGAAAAGCAGGAGTATGAGCAGTATGTCAAATCCGTCACCCCCACCCACAATCTGTGGGCGCAGATGGGAAAAGCGTTTCTGACGGGAGGCATCATCTGCTGCATCGGACAGGGAATCCTGAATTATACCGGAAATGTGCTGGGGATGGATCCGCAGACCTCCGGCAGCTGGTGCTCCCTGATCCTGGTGTTCGTGTCGGTGGTACTCACCGCACTGCATATTTACCCTAAGATCGCAAAATGGGGAGGTGCCGGAGCCCTGGTGCCCATCACCGGCTTCGCCAACTCCGTGACAGCCCCCGCCGTGGAATACCAGAAAGAGGGACAGGTCTTCGGTATCGGCTGCAAGATCTTCACCATCGCCGGACCTGTAATATTATATGGAATTTTTTCCAGCTGGGTGCTGGGGCTGATTTTATGGGTGCTGCAGATGTTCGGAATCAGTGTGGGATGAGATATAGAAAGATAGAGAGACAGTCATTTCTGTGTGGAAATGGCTGTTTTTCTATACTCTTTTTCTAATCTAACATTTTATTTACAATCTAACATTGCGATGTTATATTTAAAAATAATAGGATGTCGGGGTCAAAAGCCCCCGACTTTGATGCCTACGGATTGTTCCGTGCTCC
>CAVJMX010000035.1:0-24079 GCA_963650795.1 Bacteroidales bacterium H4 | reverse complement strand
AGCACGGAACAATCCGTAGGCATCAAAGTCGGGGGCTTTTGACCCCGACATCATCTTATCCTATTACACAAGCCTGTAACCGATAAACGGCACAGGCTTGCGAAAATATTTGTTAACCCTTCAGTCCCGTAGAAGCAACGCCCTCTACGAAGTATTTCTGTAATACCAGGAACACGATCAGTACCGGAATCAGTGATAATACTGATCCTGCCATGATCAGACCGTAATCGGAAGAGTATTGGCTGATGAACATTTTTAATCCCAACTGAATCGTCTTCTTCTCCTGGCTCTTCAAGTAGATCAGGGGTCCCAGATAGTCGTTCCAGGTAGCCACGAAGGTGAAGATCGTCAGTGTGGACAGCGCCGGCTTCGACAGCGGCAGCATGATGCTGGCGTAGATCCGATACTCACTCATACCGTCGATTCTGGCGGCTTCGCACAGATCATCGGGAATGCCTTCATAGAACTGCTTCATCATGAATACGCCGAATGCGGAGAACGCCTGCAGGCAGATCATAGCCAACAGCTTATCGTTCAGTCCCATTTTTCTCATCATAATGAACTGGGGTACCATGTATACCTGCCAGGGCATTGCGATGGTGGCGATGTATGCCAGGAACAGTCCGTTCTTATGACGGAAGTCCAGTTTTGCAAAAGAGTATGCTGCGAAACTGCTGGTCAGTAACTGTAAGAATGTTACGATCAAAGTTAAGTATACTGTATTTCCCACGAATCTGCCAAAGGGAATCTTCGTCCAGATGGTCAGGTAGTTATCCCACTTGGGATTAGCGGGGATCCATACGAAAGGATTCATCTGGAATACTTCTCTGTCGCTTTTAATGGATGCGGAAAGCATCCACAGGAAAGGAATAATCATGACCACTGCGATCAGAATCAGAATCGCATATACGATCACTTTGCCCAAAACGGCTTTTTTATGTGCTGATTTCATAATCTGTGCGCCTCCTAACGTTTTACCCTGCCGTACACTTCGATCTGGCTCAGTGCCGGGAAGGGGGATGGATCTTCTGCTTTGATCAGGTTACAAAGCTCCAGCCAGGTGATCTCTTTTTCGGGGATCGGCAGCACATGTGCTCGGCTGCTCTTCTCCAGGGAGAACTCCTGCTCACTGCCATCGGAGAATCTGATCGTCACCTGCTGCCACCAGTTGTCATGGGGAAAATCGGATCTAGTGTACAGCACGATCTTGTCTGCCAATACCGGTCTGCCGAAATCCAGTTTCATGGCTGCGTCATCCTGCATGTTGATGCCCCAGGATTCGTAAGGCCATTCTCCGTGGGAGCGGTTCGCCCGGACACCGTCGATGGCATTTTTCGCTGCGAATACGCTCTCGCCTCTGGTCTCCACATTGGCTGTCGCATGGGGATAACAGGGAACATCCATATGCTGATCCGCCGGATTTAATGCCAGGTTCCGATAGGCTGTGATCTCATCTTCTCTTGCGACTTCCGCATAGAGATAATGTTTGTTGCCGGAAAATACCTTGGGAGACATGCTGATCCTTTTCTCCCCGAAGGGAACATAATAGGATACATTGTCGGTTATGTATACGAAGGCATCTCCCAGTGCGTCATCCACCTGTAAATGTACATGAATATTTTTCTCGTCCGTCTCCAGTACGATCCGGTCACCCTCTTCATAGGTGTGGGTGCAGACCAGATCCACAAAGTCCTCACCACTGCTGACGCAGATGGTGTTGCTGTCCTTGTCCAGGACTTTCAAAGCCAAGATTGCCATTATGCTTTCTCCTTCTTTGCCTGACCACGGAACTGGATGATGGTCACGAAGAGTACCATCACGAACAGTACCATTGCAACAGAACTGGAGTAGCCCAGATCCCAGTCAATAAATGCTTTCTGGTAGATGTAGTATACAAGTACGGTTGCGGATGTGGTCAATTCTCCGCTTCCACCGCCCGCCAGCATGATGGCGATATCGTACACCTTGAAGCAGTTGATCGTCAGCATGACTACTACGAAGAAAGTCGTGGATGACAGCTGCGGCCAGGTCACATAACGGAATTTCTGCCAGGTATTTGCGCCATCCAGGCTGGCTGCCTCATACAGCTCGGAGGAGATACCCTGTAAGCCTGCGAGGTAAATGACCATGTAGTAACCCATGTATTTCCATACGCTGAACAATATCATGGAGAACAGTACCAGACTTCCGCTAAACCACTGCGGCAGCTGATCCTGCGGTACGTTGAAGACATTCAGCAGGATGTTGTTCACAGGTCCCTTGGAGGGATGAAAAAGCATTTTCCATACTGCAGTGATTGCTACCAGAGAGGCTACATATGGGAAAAAGGAAAGGGTTCTGAAAACGCCTCTTCCTATTACTTTCTGATTTAATACGATAGCCAGTGCCAGAGATGCAACCATGGTCAGAGGCACGGTACCGATACAATAGATAATGGTATTTTTAAATGCTGCGATAAAGAAAGTGTCTTTCCACAGTCGTGTGAAGTTGCTTAAACCTGCCCACTGGATCGGGTTGCTTCCATCCCACTTCATGAAAGCAAGGGCAAAGGCAAATATAATGGGAATCAAAGTAAATACGCAGAAACCGATAAAGTTGGGTGCAATAAAGGAGTATGCCACCAGATCTCTTTTGGTTTGACGGCTTAATTTCCGCATAACAATTCTCCTCTCGAACGCTTTTGATAAAAAAGGGGCCGTAGGTACGACCCCTTGTGTCTTATGGAACTTACTGAGCCTGGATATCAGCAACTGCTTTGTTCATTGCTTCGATACCTTCGTCAATGGTCATCTCACCGGTCATGATGCTTCCATGATAGGAATCCAGAACGGAGTTGATCTCAGATACATTGGGAGCGTAAGGAACTTCCAGGTACAGGTTGGAAACGGTCAGAGCCTCTTTGCTGGCTTCGTCGGTAGGGAATCCCTCCAGACCGGAGATCATATCTACTACTTCGTCAGTCATGATTGCAGGGAAGTTACCGCTGGAAGCCATAACTGCTGCACCGTCTTCACCGCTTACCCACTTAACGAAATCCCATGCTGCATCAGGAGTATCGGTTGCGGAGGTAACTGCCAGACCGGTAATGGTACCAAGAGTAGATCCTGCTTCTACGCCTTCTGCATGAGGATACTTAACGATACCCCAGTTGCCGCACAGGCTGGAATCATACTCGCCGGACTGTAAGTTGGAAATCATGGTTGCGATGAACCAGGAACCCATATTCATCATTGCTACATCTCCACCGGAGAATGCTGCGGAATAGTGTAAACCTTCGGTCTTCAGATCAGTGTACTTTCTGCATACGCCGTCAGCTTCCTGATTCAGAACCATCTCATAATAAGGCTTGAAGAACTCATAGTTGCCATCCAGAATGGTGTGCTCACCGTCCAGAACGCCGAACAGCTGAACCGCACTTCTCCAGGTGTGGTAATGAGCACCATATACCTGAGAACCGAAAGTGGTATCTGTCATCTCTCTTGCCAGAGCATCATACTCTTCAAAGGTCATATCGTTGGTAGGATAATCAACACCCTTAGCATCGAACAGATCCTTGTTGTAGAACAATACCCAGAAGTCATTTCTGAAAGGCAGTTCATACAGGCTTCCGTCCACAGTTACCTGATCGGTAACACCTGAATACTTGCTTAAATCTACGCCATCCTGAGAAATGTAATCATCCAGGGCTACGATAGATCCCTTCTGAACCAGAGTTGCATATCCGGGTACATCCTTGATCGTTACTACATCAAAGTCAGTTCCGCTGCCGGACAGCTCGGTTGCCAGAACGGTCATGTAATCGGTAGAGCCAAGGTCTACCATCTCAATGGTTACACCGGGATGAGATGCTTCATATGCGTCCTTAATGTCACCCCAGTACTGTGTGGTCTCCTGATCCCAGATAGCCCACTTTAAAGTAACCTCTTCTGCGGGTGCTGCATCGGTAGATGCTGCCTCAGTGGATGCTGCTGTAGATGCCTCACCGGTGGATGCTGCATCGTTGCTGGCTGAGCTGCCGCAGCCTGCAAGCATTGTTGTCATCATTGCTGCTGTCAGTACTAAACTTAATACTTTCTTTTTCATATAAACCCTCCTGTAAATTTGATACTGTTGCATCAGTCGGAATCCGTCTTATCTTATCGTTTTCCCGACTATGATTAGAGTATAAAGGAATTTTTCTGTTCTTTACATGGAAAAATTTATAATATTATTCACATTTTTTCATAATTTGTTCACATTTTTGGTGAAAGTGCTTTCGAAAAATGTAATTTTTTATGGCAACATGTAATTTTTTTAGCATCTTCGTTTTTCAACTACCTTTTTTTTTCGATTATGTTATACTGATTTCATGAGAAAAACAGGATATCATTTAAAGAGTATTCGAAATCGCATACTGATATTCACCCTGAGTGCAATCCTGGGAATGTGTCTGCTGATCAGTCTGTTCAGCTACTATATTTTCCAGCACTACTTACAGAACACGCTGATCCAGTCCACGGAGACCAGCCTTCGGCTGCTGTCAGATTCCATGGATTCCAGTATCAACGACGTCTATCGTCTGGCTCGCTATTGTCAGACGGATTCCTCCATTGCCAAATATATTGAGCACAATCCGGATCCCGGCTCTGTCTTGTCGGTGTCTACCTACGAAGCCTTCAATGAGGAATGCAATCGTAGTTCTTCCTATAATTATATGCCTCGTATTGCTATCGTATCGCAGGAGCACTATCTGCAGGTGGTAGCTACCACCTATTCCTCCACAGTGGATCTGGCAGAACAGATTCCCCTGCTGCCTTTTTACGAAGAGCTGCTGTCTTCGGATACTTATGATTTTTCTCCCGGAATCATCGCGGATCCCTTTCACCGGGCAGGCCGCGCAGTACTGCCTATTATCCGTCCGATCACTTACCAGTACAACAGCAGACAGGCAGGCTATCTATTTATAGAAGTATCTGCGGATCTGTTCACCGACCCGTTGAAGGATTACAGTTGCCCCAATGACAGTTATCTCTATCTGACTATTGCGGAGCATACTTACATTTTTGAAAACAATACTCTGCAGGAATTTACTCCTGACTATACCCTGAAGGAGGATATGAGCAGTTATTCCCTCTCCGGGAACACCCGGGTCTCCCGAATTCACTCAGATACCAAGGGGGAACAGATTCTGGTCACGACGCCCTTGGATATGCCCGACTGCTACTTGAGCCAGAGCATTTCTCAGGCAGAGCAGAAGGATCAGTCTGTTCTCTTTGTAGGAATTCTGGCATGTATCCTGATTGGTATCGTATCAATCGGTATCATTCTGATGTTGCTGACGAACCGTATGATCAACGTTCCCATCGCGCATCTCCAGTCCCGCATGGAACGGATTTCCGAGGGCGATTTCTCCAGAGACCTTTCTATCGAATGGGATCATGAGCTTGGAGATATCGGCAGAGGGATCAATGATCTGTCGGAAAATGTATGTCAGCTTATGGAAAGGCGTCTGGAGGACGAAAAGCAAAAACAAGACCTGGAATACAAAATGCTGCAGAGTCAGATCAATCCCCATTTCCTGTACAATACTCTGAATTCCATTAAATGGATGGCGACGATCCAGGGTGCCAACGGCATCTCGGAGATGACCACTTCCCTGTCCCGGCTGCTAAAAAGTATCTCCAAGGGCACCAGCCTGTTGATCGATATCAGGGAAGAGTTGTCGTTGTTAGAGAATTATTTTACCATTCAGAGCTACCGCTACGGTGGCACAATTACCATGGAGATTCAGGTCGAAGACGAGAGTCTGTACAACAGTCAGATTATCAAGTTTACATTACAGCCTCTTGTGGAGAACGCAATCTTCCACGGAATTGAGCCCAAGGGCTGTGCCGGTCACATCCGGATCCATGTAGGCTATGAGGCTCCCGACGATACTGACAACCTCCGAATCGCTGTGACGGATGACGGTGTTGGCATGACCATGGAGAAAGCCGCTCAGGTTCTGCGCACCAACAACGACAGTTCTGCAGATTTCTTCCGGGAGATCGGCATCAGCAATGTACACAAACGCCTGCAATACCAGTTCGGTGCAGAGTACGGCATAACCATAGAGAGTAAAGAGGGTGAATATACAACTATGTCCATTCATATTCCCAACCGCCCCCTGGAACACAAACAAAAAGAAAGTAATGAGGAATAATATGTATCAGTTATTAATCGTGGATGATGAGCCTCTGGTTCAGGCAGGAATACGTTCCATGCTAAACTGGAATGAAATGAATATCGAAATCTGCGGCACTGCCATGAACGGTCAGGCAGCATTGAAAATCATTGAGGAAAAGTCGCCGGATATCGTTATCACGGATATCAAAATGCCGGTAATGAGCGGTTTGGAGCTGGCAAAAGTGTGCAGAGAACGCTATAAGGAAAGCTGCCCCTATTTTATCATTCTGACCAGCTACGAAGATTTCCAGATGGCAAGAGATGCCCTGGCATACCAGGTCTCCGACTATCTGGTGAAGCTGGAGCTGACCCCGGAAGTGCTGAAGCAGGCCATCAGCCGGGTCATCGCCCAGATCTTCAGGTCCCGTAAAAAGCAGATGTCCGCTGTGAACATCCACCCTTTTTACGACAAATTCCTCATCAGTCTTCTACATGATCTGTTCGAGTCAGAAGAGCAGTTTCGGCTGCAGAGCAGGGATCTGAACCTGAATTTTGAATACGGCTCTTATGTCTGCTGTTACGGTGAGATCATAAGTCCCCAGGCGGACCAGCTGTCCGCGGAGAAACAGATGCCTCTGTTCACCAGTTCCCTGCAGATGATCCGGGAGCTGGGTGCAAAATATCTGCCTCTCTACGCGCTGTCACTGGATCTGCGGCATTTTGCCCTGATCTTCTGTTTTACGGATGCGGCGGATACGAAGGATTATGTGAAAAATCTCACGGATATTCTGCAAAATATCAGCTCTACCCTGCAGAATTATTATAATGTTACCCTGCGCTGCGGTATCGGCATCCCAGTGCAGACCCCCGGTACAATCTGCGACTCTTACCAGTATGCACGACAGATCTTCCAGAATACCTGTGCGGATGCAGCCATCACTGCCTTTGAGACGGACCATTCCCGGGAAAATGCCCGGAATTCCTTCAATATCAGTCTGTTCAAAAATGACCTTACCAGGGCCTTCGAGGAATACGATTCCGATATTCTGCGAACCACGATTGAGACTCTCTGTGATCTGTTCCGGGATCATCCGGGACATTATGTCCAGGCGCTGGATGCCGCCGGCAATATTCTGTATCTGTCTATTTCCCTGCTGCAGGACGGTGAATCCATCGTCTCCGGCTTCTTCGCTGACGATCCGGACGGATACCGCTCCCTGTATAAACAGTCCAACGTGGATCATGTAATCCAGTGGCTGCTGTCCTTCTGCGACAAGCTGTGCGAACTGTTCCAGACCCGCAGAAAAGACTACAAGAACCACATCGTGACCAATGTACGGAAATACATTAACGAGCATGTAACAGAGCGTCTGTCACTGAATGAAGTAGCTGCTGTCTTCGGCATCAGTCCGAATTATTTAAGCCAGTTGTTCAGCAAATACAACGATACCGGCTTCAGTGAATATATCAACATCTGCAAAGTCACGGAAGCCAAACGGCTGCTGGAAGAGGAAAATATGAAGGTCTACGAAGCCGCAGAAGCTCTGGGCTTCGAAAGTGCTTTTTATTTCAGCAAGGTATTCAAGCGGGTGGAGGGTGTCTCCCCCACGGAATATGTAAACAGCAAGTTCAGTTAATGAGCTCTGTGCGGAAAGGTATGGTTATCAGGTTATGGACATTATGAAAACAGAAATGATAGAGAAACGTTTTTGGGAGACTGCGAAGACTTTTCACGGAGACTTTCGTAATTTTACACCGTTTCCGAAGGCTTCGGACCGGGAAGCTTACAACGCACTCCCGGAGGTTCTGAAAAAGCGGCTGGTGCAGAGCGGAGAGGCAAAGCTGGGATACGAATTCCCGGTGATCCGCGCCACAGATTATATGCGCTTCAAAAGAGATGGCGACCGCGCCGCCTTTGAAGCACTCTATTTTAGTAAACGCAATGCCTTAAATGACCTGATCCAGGCGGAATGCGTGGAACATCAGGGACGTTTTCTGGACGATATCATCAATGGCATCTATTCTGTCTGCGAGGAAAGCGCCTGGCAGCTTCCGGCACACAATTCCTATATCCGGGATACGCCACAATTCATTCTGCCGGATGTGACCAGACCTGTCATGGATCTGTTCGCCTGCGAGACCGGGGCAATGCTTGCCTGCGCCGCTTATCTGTTAGAAGACGAATTAAATGCTGTCAGTCCTTATATTCTGACCTGCATCGAGGACAACCTGAAGCGCAGGATCCTGCAGCCTTACCTGACCGCCCATTTCTGGTGGATGGGACATGACGATGAGCCTATGTGCAACTGGACCGTATGGTGTACGCAGAATGTGCTGCTAACTACATTCCTGATGCCCTGGAGTACGGAGATGTCCTCCCTACTGGCTGCTCCGGTACGTGCCCTTTGCGGGGTTGCTCCGCTGTTCCTGCCGGAAGGAACGTCTGACTCGGCTGTCACATTACAGGCAATCCTGTGCAAAGCCGCCGAAAGCTGTGATTATTTCCTCAAAGATTACGGCACCGACGGCTGTTGTGAGGAGGGCGCCCAGTATTACCGCCATGCGGGGCTGTGCCTCTACGGTGCCATGACCGTGTTGGACACTGTTACGGGCGGACATTTTTCCTCTCTATTCCAGTGGGATAAGGTGAAAAATATTGCGGCATATATATTAAATGTACATGTAGATGATAAATACTATTTTAATTTTGCCGACTGTTCTCCCATCGCCGGTCGCGCCGGAGTACGGGAATATCTCTTCGGCAAAGCCACCGGGCAGGAGGACCTGTTCCTGTTCGCCGCGAAAGATTTTCAGGCGGGACAGGGGCAGCTGATTACCGACGAAGTGAACGGCGGGAATCTGTTCTACCGCATGCAGACTGCCTTTCATTATGAAGAAGTGATGACACAGGATACTTCTGCAACGCTTTCTCACCGGGATGTCTATTACCCCAGTGTGGGACTGTTCCTCGTGCATTCCGCTGCCTTAGATCTGGCGGTCAAGGCAGGTGACAATGCCGACAGCCACAATCACAACGACACCGGAAGTATTACTTTATATAAAAACGGACACCCCATCCTCGTAGATATCGGCGTGGAGACCTACACCCAGAAGACCTTCTCCCCCAGGCGCTACGAGATCTGGACCATGCAGTCCGGGTATCACAATCTGCCCACAATCTGCGGCACGGATCAGAAGGACGGCAAGGAATACCGGGCAGAAAATGTGGTAACCGAGCTGAGTGGAGTGGAGCCTTTGATCTCTATGGAGCTGGCTGCTGCATATCCTCTGTCCGGATTCTCTTATCTGCGTAAGGTGACCCTGCTGCGCGCCGAAGATGCCGTGCTCCTGGAAGATCACACGGATGCGGAGGACGTGATATTGAATTTCATTACCTATGAAGAGCCGATTTTGCAAGATACCTCCTCCCTGCGCATCGGAGAGGCTGTATTCTCCTGGACAGGTGCCGGACTGCTTACCATCGAGACGCTTCCCATCACTGACGCAAGGTTGCAGACCGCCTGGGATCATGACCTGCACCGGATCCGACTGCAGATGCGGGGCACGAATTTTAAACTCATTGTAAAATAATATGATGCCAGGGTGAAAGACCTTTTGACCCTGGCATCATTTCTATTGAAGTGCACTCAGGTCGATCGAATAAATATATTCTTCTATTTTCTCTTTTTCCAGAAAACCGATCATGTAAATCGGCAGATATGTGATTTTATCCTGCGAACTGATATTTTCATTGCAGAATACAAACGCCTGTGGAATCGCATATCTTTCATCTTTCAATACATTGTCTAATGCATTATGCCTTGTGTATGCTTTTCCGGACTTTATCTCCAGCGGCAGTACATTTCCCTGATATTCTATGACGAAATCTAATTCTCCCTGTTTTTTGCTATTAAAATAGTACAGCTCGAATCCGTGCGCCTTTAATTCCTGCGCCGCGGCGTTTTCATAGATGGCACCAAAATTGATATCTTTTTCTCTGTTCAATATCTTAAGCTGCAATCCATCCACGTACATGGATGCCAGTAATCCGACATCTGATAGGAACAATTTAAACAGGTTCGTTGATTTCGACAGAAGTAACGGTACCTCCGGCTCCTGCACACAATATACGGGGAGCGCTACCCCTGCTTCCTTCAACCAAATAAAACTGTTTTCGTATCGGGAGAATCGAAAGTTCTCATTGAGATCCTTCATAATGAACCGCTTATTTTTATTATTCAGTTCACTGGGAATCAAAGTGAATATTTCATCCAGATACAGCTTATTGTCCTTATCATATTTTGCAATATCCTTGTAATACAGCTGTACAATGCCCTGCTGGATCCGAAGCACTTCTTTTAAGTTATTCGTGCGTATATAAGCATCCACCACAGCCGGCATTCCGCCTACGATCAGATACAACCGGAACAACTCCATCATTTTCTCATGAATCAGTTCATCCACCGGCTGCTTTTTTTCAAAACATTCCTTCAGCTTATCCATGACTGTCTGCGACACTCTGTTCGCTCTGCAGAATTCCCGAAAATCCAGAGGATACATCTCTAAAATAGACAAATAGCCCACCGGCACCGAACGGATATCCTTTAATTCCACACCTAACAATGATCCGCTTAGTATATAACGATATTGTCCGTCTTCCACCAGGAACTTTATTGCCGTTACGATTTCCGGACATTCCTGCACTTCATCGAAAAAAATCAGCGTCTCTCCCGGAATCATCGGCACATCCGTCAACGCAGAAAGCCGCAGCAGAATATCCTTACTGCCCGTAATATTTTCAAACAGCTTTACTGCCTGCTGATTCTCCACAAAATTGATCTCTACAATATTCTTATAAATCTCTTTGGCGCATTCCCGGATAATATAGGTCTTCCCTACCTGTCTTGCCCCGGTTACCATCAGGGCTTCCTTTCGGTCGCTTTTCAAAAAATCCCGAATTTCCTGCTCTATGCGTCTCTCTAACATCAGCTTTCACCTCTTCACCCTTACGTTTTGAAGCTTTTCTGATATCAGTATGCCACATTTTCCGCTTTTTCACAATATTTCAGGCTGATTTTGTACACTTTTCCAACTGTTTTTGTCTCTATTCTGTACACTTTTCCAATATCACTCTCAAGCAACTAATTCATTGACTTTATGCAAGCTATATGCTAATGTTTCTGTAAAGAAATTCTTATGACCATTCGGTCATTTTTCCCACTTATTTTTTAGTAACAGTTTTTTGCATTTGACAATATGGTATATATTCCATATACTAAGGAGGTAGCATGAATTCATTTGAAATTGTTTTTTACAAGACATCAGATAATATCTGTCCGGTAAAAGATTTTTTATTGGACACGGATATTAAAATGAGAGCAAAAATTTCATCTCTTTTGGAAATTCTTGAAGAATACAGGAATCTTCTTCGGGAACCCTACAGCATAAGACACCTAAAAAAGAAATAGAACTGGCAAAATCAAGAAAAGCTGAATACATAGAAAGGATGATGAATAAATGAGTGATTTATCTGTATTTCTCAACGAACAAATGAAAGATCCGGAATTTGCGCAGGAATATAATGCTCTTCAACCGGAAAGGGACGCTATCCGCTCTATGATCGAAGCCCGGAAATCACAGAATCTCACGCAAAAGCAATTGGCAGAGCTCTCCGGAATCGATCAGGGTGACATCAGTAAATTGGAAAATGGCTTGCGAAACCCTACTATTCAGCTGTTAAAGCGAATTGCCGACAGCATGAATATGACCTTAAAAATTGAATTTGTTCCCAAGCAACAGGATAATAAGAAAAAGACATAATGATGGTACAACCTCTTTTGTTGTGATATGATGGGACAAGACAGTGTTCGACTTTTTTCGACGAAAGAGGTGTCCTTATGACAATATCCTGGTTATCCCTGTTCTGGCTGTTTTTCTTTTATTCCTTTATCGGATGGTGTATTGAGGTATGTGCTGCCGCGGTGCAGCATCGGAAGTTCGTCAACCGTGGTTTCGTGGCGGGTCCTCTGTGCCCGATCTACGGTTTCGGTGCCGTATTGTTCGAGATCTTCCTGCCGGAACTGACGGAGGATCCCTTCTTCCTGTTCCTGGGCGGCTTCGTACTGGCATCCCTGCTGGAATATTTCACGGGAATGTTTTTTGAAAAAGTCTATAAGAAAAAGCTGTGGGATTATTCCCGCTTCCGTTATAACGTGGGCGGTTATATCTGCCTGCCATTTTCCCTGCTGTGGGGCGCCTTAAGCGTTGTGACCGTAATGTTCGCGGATCCTCTCTTATGCAGTCTGTTTGAGAAGATTCCCCATCTGCTTTCCGTCATATTGCTTCTCGTTCTTGGCGGGCTGCTCCTGCTGGATGCCATCGGTTCCGCTCTGTCTACCGTAAGCTTACAGGTACAGGCAAAGCATCAGGTGGATTCTCGGCTGGATCAGATCACAGAAGGTCTGGGAGAGACTTCCCGTTTCCTGGAAAACGCACTGACCAGACATATTCAGAAGCGTCTGCAAAAGTCCTACCCCTCCATCAGCCTGGAGACTCTGGTAAAAGCCCGGGCAGAGCGCAAAAAATCTACTGTCTTTGCGGAAGGCTGCAGCTTTTATAAACTTTTCTGTCTGTTTTTCATCGGTGCCTTCTTAGGTGACATCACAGAGACGATTTTCTGCCGTATCACCGCCGGGGTCTGGATGAGCCGCAGCAGTGTGATCTACGGACCTTTCAGTATTGTATGGGGACTGGGCTGTGCCTTTCTGACATTGCTGCTCTACCGCTACCGCAATAAAAGCGACAGTTCTATTTTCCTGGCAGGAACATTGCTTGGCGGTGCCTATGAATATGGCTGCAGCGTTTTCACGGAAATGGTCTTCGGCACGATCTTTTGGGATTACAGTGGATTTGCCTTTAACTTAGGCGGTCGTATCAACCTGCTGTACTGCTTCTTCTGGGGCATTGCCGCTGTGGTGTGGATGCGGCTGATCTATCCGAAGCTGTCCGACTGGATCGAGAAGATCCCGACAAAGCCCGGCACGATCCTCTGCAATATTCTGATCGTATTTATGATCCTGAATATGCTAATCTCCGGTCTGGCACTTGCCAGGTACACCGAGCGTAACGATGCTTCCTATTCCGTAGAAACCACCGAGCTTAACGGATTGCAACGTTTTCTGGACGACCATTATCCCGATGCGCGGATGGAACGCATCTATCCGAATGCGAAAATGGTAGATTAAAGCGCAAAAAGCCGCTGCCCTTTGCGGGCAACGGCTTTTCTTTTCCTATTATCCTTCAATAGAGATATATTTGTTGGTCTCTACCGCAGGTTTTGCTTCCTTCTTAGGAACATTCAGGGTCAGGATACCATGTTTGAACTCACCCTTGATATCCTCTTTCGTCAGGTTCTCACCTACGTAGAAGCTACGCTGGCAAGCTCCGGCATAACGCTCCTTGCGGATGTATTTGCCGGATTTCTTCTCCTGTTCATCCTCATCCAGCCCCTTAGCAGCCTCGATGGTCAAATAGCCATCCTCCAGGGATACCTTAACTTCATCTTTCTTGAAGCCGGGCAGATCAACGATCAGCTCATAGCCATCATCGGTCTCCTTGATATCGGTCTTCATTACATTGTGTGCATGTCTGCCATACAGCTTCTTCTCTATCTGATTCTCTGCTCTGTTGTCAAAGAAAGGTACATCATCAAAAAAGTCATCAAATAAGTTCTCTCCAAAAATGCTAGGTAATAACATAAGTCATCTCTCCTTTTCTATTAAACATATGTCGGTGTCTTTCGATACCTCTTACCTTTGATTCTTCAGAACCTGTCGGAGGTTTTTTCGATCAATCTCTTGATCTTTCTTCCTCTCCCTTTGTTCTAGTTGTACTATAACACGCATATATAAATCTGTCAATTAAGGAAAAATTATATAATTATAAATTAAAAATAAACTGCAAAAAAGACCGGAGCACTGTGATCCACAGTATTCCGGTCTTTTGTTTACATAACTAATAATGCAATTGATCTTATTTATCCTTTGCAGTGAAGAATACGAAGAACACATCTCCCTCGGTATCGTTGGAGAACTGCTCCAGATAAGAGATGGAGTAATCCTTGGAATCTTCCGGTACTTCAAATACCAACAGACCGGTTCTCTCCTCGTTGACACCCAGGTCATACTCTTCCGGCAGCTGCTCATCGCTTACCGCATCGGTATAATAGGTAATCGGTGCATCGTATGCGTCATCGTTATCATCATCGCCCCACTGAATCTGGAAATCAGTGTCATACATGGTAACGGTAGAACGGTCAGTGTTCTTAACAGTTACTTCTGCTACTAACAGCTTATTTCCCTCGGAAGGGGTATATCCTTCATAGTCGGTGCAGGTATATGCGCTGTTTACCGTATAATCGAAGAAGTAAGTTCTCATTACATCTCCCATACGTCCCTCTGCATAACCGTCATCATCTGCTGTTACCACGCCGCTGTCACTGCTTCCTCTGTTGGAAACAGCTCCTGCCAGGTTCTGAACTGCGCTGTCTACAGGACCACATCCTACCAGACCAAACGCCAGTACAGCTGCTACAATAATTCCAGCTAATTTTTTCATATCTTTTCTCCCTCTCATAACTAACGAACTGCGTACAATGGCTGTGCGCAAGGTCAGTATAGCACACAAAACGGCACATTGCAACGCTTTATTGCGCTACTTCGCGACTGTAAGTGCTTACTCACGGGTCAGACGCAGGATCACTTCTTGGTGTTCCGGATACTTTTCCAGCAAATCTTTCCGGTCGAACAGTTCAAATTCTTCATATTTAAAACAGGGCGATACCATACAACCCACCAGGCTGAACCCCTCTTCCTCCATGGCGGAACCGAAGATCATTCCCTTCGGCACCAGTATCTGCGGCACTTCGCCCTTTTCCAGATCCAGTCCCAGCTTCGCTGCGGTAAGCTTTCCTTCCTCGTCGATCATATAGATCGTCAGGGCATTGCCGTCATGATAATACCATACTTCGTCCGATTTCAGGCGGTGAAAATGGGATACCTCTCCCTTCGCCAGCATGAAGTAAATGCTGCTCCACAGATTTCTCTCTTCCTTTTCCAGAAGGCATTCTTTAAAATAACCTCCTTCGAGATGGGGCTCCATCTCCAGATGTTCGATATAATATTCTGCTGAATGTTTCATAAACGCTTTCCTCTCTCCCACTATTTCTTTTTCTATGAAATTAGTGTATACTATGCAGAGAAAAAGTGCAATTGCAAAAGTATTGCATAGGCGCGGAATGGAGAATATCATGGAAAAAATAGCCAGCTTCACCATTGACCATATCAAGCTGCAGCCCGGTGTCTATGTATCCCGCAAGGATCACATCGGTGCAGAAGTCATCACTACCTTCGATCTGCGTATGACCAGCCCCAACGAGGAGCCGGTAATGAACACCGCAGAAGTACACACCATCGAGCATTTAGGTGCCACTTTCCTGCGCAATCATCCGGATTATAAGGACAAAACTGTCTACTTCGGACCCATGGGATGCCGTACCGGCTTCTATCTGCTGTTAGCCGGCGACCTTTCCTCTAAGGATATCGTTCCCCTGATGGTGGAAATGTTTGAATTCATCCGCGATTACAAGGGCGAGGTACCCGGTGCTTCTCCCAAAGACTGCGGCAACTACCTGGACATGAATCTGGGTATGGCGAATTACCTGGCAAAACGCTACCTGGACAACGTGCTGTATGGCATAGGCGACAGCCGCCTGGTATATCCGGAATAAGACTATAGATTAGGAGATACTCATGAAAAAAATCGGAATCATCGGTGCCATGGAGCTGGAGGTCGAGACCCTCAAAGCCCACATGACCACCACAAATATTACTACCAAAGCGCATATGGAATTCTACGAGGGCACTTTAAACGGCACCCCCGTAGTCATCGTCCGCAGCGGTGTCGGCAAAGTCAATGCCGCTCTCTGTGTACAGATCCTGGCAGACCTTTTTCAGGTCACTGCCATCATCAATACCGGCGTCGCAGGCTCTCTGAACGCCGCTCTGGACATCGGAGACATCCTGATCTCCAAAGATGCCCTGCATCATGATGTGGATGCCACTATTTTCGGCTACCAGCCCGGGGAAGTTCCCCAGTTAGGCTGTCGGGAATTCCTCGCAGATGATCATCTTGCGGAGGTTGCCGTTTCCACCTGCAGAGAAGTCAATCCGGACATCCACGTTCATACCGGACGCGTAGTCAGCGGTGACCAGTTCATCTCCAACAAAGAGGTTAAGAATCGTCTGATTCAGGAATTTCAGGGCGACTGTGCCGAGATGGAGGGGGCTTCCATCGCCCACGGTGCTTACCTGAACGGTATTCCATTTGTCATCATCCGTGCCATCTCCGACAAGGCGGATGACAGTGCCGAAATGGATTATCCCACATTTGAAAAGGCGGCAGCCCTGCACTCTGCCAAACTGGTAGAGGCTATGATGCCCCGAATCTAGGAAGGTTATCATTATGAAAAAAGAGAAGAAATACATCGAATATATCTTAAAACAGGCTGAGGCTCTGCTGGCGATCGACAGCCCCTCCGGCTACACCGAAAAGGTCACGGATTACCTCTGTGAAGAGTACAAACGCCTCGGTTACAAACCGGTCAAGACCAAAAAAGGCGGCGTCATCGCAGAGATTGGCGGTAAAGGCAACGCAGTTCTGACCATGGCGCATGTAGATACGCTGGGCGGCATGGTTGCAGAGATCAAAAGCAACGGTCGTCTCCGCCTGACCAAGGTCGGCGGCTTGAATGCCAACAATATCGAGGCCGAGAACTGCCGAATCTATACACTGGGCGGCAAGGTATACGAAGGTACCGTACAGCTGACGGATGCCTCCATCCATGTCAACGGCGATTATCAGAAATCCGAGCGTACTTTTGACTCCGTGGAAGTCCTGCTGGATGAAAAGGTATCTTCCAAAGAGGATGTCAAGGCACTGGGCATCGAGAACGGTTCCTTTGTCTGCATGGATCCCCGTACCCGCATCACCGAATCCGGTTATATCAAGAGCCGTTTCCTGGATGACAAGCTCAGCACCGCTATTCTGTTGGGCTTCGCAAAATATGTAAAGGACGAGGATCTGAAGCTGTCCCGCAAGGTTTACCAGCATATCACCGTCTTCGAGGAAGTGGGGCACGGTGCCTGCGCTTCTGCTCCGGAGGACGTGGAAGAACTGCTGTCCGTAGATATGGGCTGCGTCGGAGAAGGTCTGGAATGTACGGATCGTCAGGTGTCCATCTGTGTGAAGGACGGACACGGACCGTATCATTATGATGTGGTTAAGGGTCTGATTCAGGCAGCGAAGGAGAATCATATCGACTACGCCGCAGATGTTTATCCTTACTACGGTTCCGATGCCGATGCTGCATTGAGCGCCGGTATTGACGCCAGACACGGACTCATCGGTCCCGGTGTCTATGCTTCCCACGGCTACGAGCGCTCCCACAAGGATGCCGTTGCCGCAACACTGGAATTATTAAAGGCTTATCTGGCATAATATGTTAAGCAAATCAAAAAGCAGTCCGGAGACTCCTGGGATTCCCCCATGGTTTCCGAACTGCTTATTTAATTATATTATTTATTATTTATTTTCTTCTGCTTCGCCGTCTTTTTTCTTGTTAAATACGAACAGCTTACTGAAGACATAGTTGCCGATGATGACCAGTACTGCGGAGATCAGCGTTGCAATCAACAGATTTACGCCTACTGCGGTCAGCACCTGCATCACTACCATATCCAGGATCAGTGTGGATACTCTGGACAGAACGAATTTCGGTGCCTCGGACAGCATCGGAGCATTGCTCTTGAATACAAACTTACGGTTGGTGAAATATGCGAAAATAACACCCGCCGTCCAGTTGATAATACTCAGTACAATATTTTGGAACGGAGTCGGGTACATCGTGTTATTGAATAACAGGAAATTCGCCAGGAATTTCGCTGCCCAGGATACTACCGTAGTCAGTCCACCTACGATCAGGTACGCAATGATCTCTTCATACTTGATCCACAGTGCTTTTATCTTTTCTATCATATCGTTCTCCGTTCTATTATAAGTTTACTACGTTCCGGTTCTCACCGCGCATAAATGCTTTGATATTCTCATACACACCCTGTACACAGCGGGTACGGGCTTCTACACTCGCCCATGCCAGATGAGGGGTGATAATCAGCTTGTTGCTGTCCTTTAATTCGCTCAAAGGATTGGACAGCTCCAGGGGCTCCTTCTCCAGGACATCCAGACCTGCTGCCTGGATCTCTCCTGCCACCAGTGCTTCATAGAGATCGGAGTTGTTCACTACCGGACCTCTTGCCACATTGATGAGGATCGCCGTCTTCTTCATTTTCCGGAGTGCTTCCTTATCAATGAAGTTACGGGACAGGTCGCTTAACGGACAATGCAGAGACAGGAAATCGCTCTCTGCAAGCAGGGTATCCTTATCTACCTGCGGATAATCCGTGCAGGTGCTCTTGCCGGTGATGGAATAGAAGATCACCTTACAGCCGAAAGCGGTCGCGATGGCTGCTGCTCTCTTACCGATATTACCCATTCCTACGATGCCCCAGGTCTTACCTTCTAATTCATAGAAAGGCAGGTCAAAATTAGAAAATCGATCCTGTGCACTGTAAGCACCGGACTTGACATAAGTGTCGTAATACGGAAGCTTCTGGCTCAGCGCCAGTGCCAGCGTAAAGGTATGCTGTGCTACCATAGCGGTGGAATAGTCTACCACATTTGCCACCTTGATGCCTCTGGACTTGCAATACTCCAGATCGCAGTTATCATATCCGGTAGCAAGCTCGCAGATCAGCTTCACGTTGGGACAATTTTTCAGAGATTCCTCTCTCATGGGAGCTTTGTTGCAGACAATAACATCCGCATCCTGCACACGCTCTGCCACTTCCTGTGCAGTAACGGTATTCGGGTAGCTGGTCACTTCTCCCAGCTCATTAAAACAGTCCACCGGCACATCTGTGCCGGCGCTGTTTCTCTCCAGTAAAACTATTTTCATCTTAAGTGCCTTTCCGATTTTGGAGATTACTGTAATCTCTTCAGCAGCTCTTCTCTCTGAGCCTCGTAACCGGGCTTGCCAAGCAGAGCGAACATGTTCTTCTTGTAGCTCTCTACACCGGGCTGGTTGAAAGGATTTACGCCCAGCAGGTATCCGCTGACACCACATGCGAACTCGAAGAAGTAGAACAGTTCACCAAGGTAGAACTCGTTAACCTCGGGAACGGTTACCATAAAGTTGGGAACCTGACCGTCGGTATGTGCCAGAATGGTTCCGTTCATGGCGCTCTTATTGACGAAATCAACGGTCTTGCCTGCCAGATAGTTCAGGCCATCCAGATCTACAGGCTCCTCGCCGATGGTAAACTCCTCTCTCGGGGTGTCGATGTTGATCACGGTCTCGAACATTACACGGGAACCGTCCTGAATGAACTGACCCATGGAATGCAGATCGGTGGTCAGATCTACGCTTGCAGGGAACAGACCCTTGTTGTCCTTGCCTTCGCTCTCGCCGAACAGCTGCTTCCACCACTCACTTACATAGTGAACAGCGGGCTCATAGTTTGCCAGGATCTCAACGCTCTTGCCCTTGCGCAGCAGAATGTTACGCAGAGCTGCATACTGTAATGCATCGTTATGTTCAAAATCATTCTCCAGTGCACGCTTTCTTCCGCTGGCTGCACCTTCCATCAGTTTGTCGATATCAGCACCGCTGACAGCGATAGGCAGCAGACCTACAGCGGTCAGTACGGAGAAACGTCCTCCTACATCATCGGGTACTACGAAGGTCTCATAGCCTTCCTCGTCAGACAGATGCTTTAAGCTTCCCTTCGCCTTATCGGTGGTAGCGTAGATTCTCTCTGCCGCACCCTTCTTGCCGTATTTTGCTTCCAGCTTCTCCTTGAATACACGGAAAGCGATAGCAGGCTCAGTAGTGGTACCGGATTTGGAGATCATGTTGATGGAGAAATCTCTGTCACCTACGACATCCATCAGATGCTTCAGATAGGTGGAGCTGATGGAGTTACCGCAGAAGTAGATCTCCGGAGTCTTACGTACACTCTTATCCAGCACATTGTAGAAGCTGTGGCTTAAGAACTCGATTGCCGCTCTGGCTCCCAGATAAGAACCGCCGATACCGATGACTAACAGAACGTCGGAATCGCTCTGGATCTTCTTCGCTGCTGCCTTGATGCGGGCGAACTCTTCCTTGTCGTAATCTACGGGAAGGTCGATCCATCCCAGGAAATCATTGCCTGCGCCGGTCTTGGATACCAGGGTCTCCTTCGCATCCAGGGTAAGCTTCTTCATGTAGCCGATCTCTTCCTCAGAGATAAAAGAGCCGGTCTTGGAATAATCAAATGTAACTTGTTTGCTCATAATGCTCCTCCTTATATCTTTCAGATATATCACATACTTAACAAAACTATTCAGATCCATATTTGCAAAACCGCATCTGCGAAGCTTGCTTTTTGCAAATATGTTTACTTCGTCATATAAATATCACCAAATGTACTTATAAATGCGAGCATTTAACGTACATTGAGTGATATTTACATGCCTCTGAATAGTTTTTATTTTAACAAAGTTACATCTTATTTTCAAGATATATCTTACACCGTGAGCAATTCCTGCAAAAGTGCCTGCAATTCTTCCTCCGTAACCCGCGCAGAGTCGTCCTGCTGCTGTGTCATGCTTCGGCTTTCCGGCTTCTCCGGTATCCTGTTTTCCGTGGAAAATACCTCTCTTCTGGTCTCCCGAACCATCTCCTGCGGCTGCGCAGCCCTCCCCCGGATCGGCATCAGCTCCACTGTCCGCCTGCCGGGGAGCTTCGGTGCTCCATACAGTCTCACATAATCCTGCTCCGTCACGGGGATCCTGCCGGATAAATGATTTTCCAGATAATCGATCAGATTCGTCTTCAGCACCCGCCGCTTCCCCTTGATATCCACCATTGCCGACAGGGAAAAATACAGATACAGCCCCAGAAAACTCGCAATATAAAACGGCAGGATCTCTCCAAGCATCCTTCCGTCCAGAATCCCCTTACAGATCCCCACGCCCGCAAATACCACCGAGAAAAGCATGCACTGCCCGGACAGATGGTACCAGGCATCAAAAGATAAATGCCCGAAGGACAAGCGGTTTAAGAACTTGTCCACAAATACCGGGATATTGGAGACACCTCCGTTTAACTGGTAACAATTCGCGAATTTGACCTTACACTGTTTTAAAAGCCGGTTCCCGGTCGTCGCCATGTTGTCCGTCTCCCGGATCATTGTGTGGTACATCCACGCAAGCATAAGACGCACCAGCACACTGAGACATAAAAATACCAGGATCCCCGCCGTGATCACCTTTTCTTCTTTAAAAATCGTAAACATCCTCAAAACTCCTTTCCGTCGTTTCCTCAAGTATAACGTATATATGTCCTATTTTGTACGGTTTTTCATCGTCATTTTTCTACTCTATCGGACAGATAGTGTAGGATCTTTACATTTTTATGGCAAGAAAAGAGCGCTGACATTATTGTATAAACAATAAAAATCTGCTATAATCAGTCATTAGTAATTCTGTTAGAAAAGAGGTTGATTTACTTATGATATACAAGACAAAAGGTACTTGTTCCACGATGATCGACGTAGAATTAAAGGATGGTGTCATTGATTCCGTTAAATTCACCGGCGGATGTAACGGCAACCTGCAGGGCATCAGTGCTCTGGTAAAGGGCATGAAGCCGGAAGAAGCCATCAGCCGTCTCAAGGGAATCCGCTGCGGTTTCAAGCCAACCTCCTGTCCCGACCAGCTGGCTCACGCCCTGGAAGAAATGATCGCACAGTAAACTTGACCAGAAGGGACCTCTATTATGAAAAAGATCGTACTGACCGGCGGCGGAACTGCCGGACACGTAACACCGAATATTGCATTGTTACCCGCTCTGCAGGCAGCCGGCTATGAGATCGCCTATGTCGGTTCCTATGAAGGCATCGAGAAGAAGCTGATTGCCGACTTCAACATTCCCTACACGGGAATCTCCACCGGCAAATTCCGCAGATACTTAGATCCGAAGAACTTCTCGGATCCCTTCCGTGTCATGAAGGGATTTGTGGAGGCACGTAATTATCTGAAGAATTTCCAGCCGGATGTGGTATTTTCCAAGGGCGGCTTCGTAAGCGTCCCTGTAGTCCGCGCTGCAGCTTCCTTACATATTCCCTGCATCATCCACGAATCGGATATGACCCCGGGACTGGCGAATAAGCTGTGCATTCCCGTAGCGGAAAAGGTATGCTGTAATTTCCCGGAGACTATGAAAAATATCCCGGCAGACAAAGCCGTCCTCACCGGTTCCCCTATTCGTGCGGAGCTGGCACAGGGCAGCAAGCTTGCAGGTCTGAACATGTGCGGATTCACCGCGAATAAGCCTGTGATCATGGTCATCGGCGGAAGTCTGGGCGCAGCCAATGTAAACAAGGCGGTCCGTGATGCCCTGCCGAAGCTGTTAGAGGATTTCCAGGTAGTTCATCTCTGCGGCAAAGACAAGATCGACAACCTGTTACTGAACACCCCCGGGTATAAGCAGTTTGAATATATCAAAGCGGAATTAAAAGACATCTTCGCCATGGCGGATGTGGTGATCTCCCGCGCCGGAGCCAATGCCATCTGTGAACTGCTGGCACTGAAAAAGCCCAACATCCTGATTCCCCTGCCTGCTGCAAGCAGCCGCGGAGACCAGTTGTTGAACGCCGCTTCCTTTGAAGCGCAGGGGTATTCCATTGTCCTGAACGAGGATGATATTACGACCAATCTTCTGGTAGATAAAGTACATGAGCTGTACTTTAACCGCCAGAATTATGTAGAAGCTATGAGCCGCAGCCATCAGATGGATGCCGTTAAGACCATCATGGAACTGATCAATGATGCGGCAGCTAAAAAGACAAAATAATTTACAGAAGATCACTCAGCTGTGCAAATTGTTCCAGCGTCAGTGCCTCTCCGCGAACGGTAGGTGACAAGCCCATCTGTTCGAGAGCTGCTGACGCTGATTCTTTTGTGATTCCGGGAAGTCCCGCATTGCCGAGACCGTTCACCAGAGTCTTTCTCCGCTGATTAAAAGAAGCCCGGATCAGAGAGAACATCTTCTTCTCATCCTTCACCTTCACGGGAGGCTCTTCGTAACGGGTCAGCCGGATCACCGCACTTCCCACATTGGGGCGCGGGATAAAGCAGTTGGGCGGAACGTTCGCCACGATCTCCGGCTTCGCATAATACTGCACCGCCAGGGATAATGCACCGTAATCCTTTGTGCCGGGACCTACCTGCATACGGTCAGCCACTTCCTTCTGCACCATGATCGTAATACTTTTTAACGGTACACGGCTCTCAAACAGTCCCATAATGATCGGTGTCGTAATGTAATAAGGCAGATTCGCCACGACTTTAATGGGACGTCCACCGTTTTTCTCCTCCACCAGTCTGTTGATATCTACTTTCAGAATATCGTCATTGATCACTGTGACATTGTCATAATCCTGTAAGGTCTCCTCCAGGATCGGAATCAGCGCCTTGTCGATCTCCACCGTTACGACACTGCCGGCGCGCTCCGCCAGGTACTGTGTCATGGTGCCGATGCCGGGACCGATCTCCAGTACGCAGTCTTCCTTCGTGATCTCCGCAGAGGATATGATCCGGTCTAAGACCGTCGTATCTATCAGGAAATTCTGTCCGAATTTTTTCTGAAAATTAAAATGGTATTTCTGAAGTACCGCAATGGTATTCTGGGGTATTCCCAAATAAGCCATGGTAAGCCTCCTTAAATTAATAGAATTTAAAGTCCTCTAAAAAGTGAACACAGTCGTACAGCACC
>CAVJMX010000034.1:0-24359 GCA_963650795.1 Bacteroidales bacterium H4 | reverse complement strand
GCAGAAATTATTGAGCCTGTAAAAGGATACGGAAAAGGAAAATACAAATTTATATAGGTATATAAACAGAAAGGCAGGGCGAGGTTATGAAGGATTATGATGTGATCATCATCGGTGCCGGAGTCAGCGGCTGCGCCATAGCCAGGGAACTGGCGAAGGGTAAGCGAAGCATCGCTGTACTGGAGGCGAAAAGTGATATCTGCGAAGGCACTTCCAAAGCCAACAGCGGCATTGTGCATGCAGGATATGATGCGGTGCCGGGTACCCTTAAGGCGAAATTAAACGTCCGGGGCAACGAAATGATGGAAGGGTTGTCGAAAAAGCTGGATTTCCCCTTCCGCAGGAACGGTTCTCTGGTGTTGTGCTTTGAAGAGGACGGCATGTCCGGACTGGAAGAACTGTACAAACGCGGCATTGAGAATGGGGTAAGAGAATTGAAGATTCTGTCACCGGAGGAAGTCTGGGCGATGGAACCTGCAGTCTCCCGGGATATCGTGGGAGCCCTGTATGCGCCCACCGGCGGTATCGTCTGCCCCTTCGGACTGAACATTGCCCTGGCAGAAAATGCGGCGGAGAACGGTGTGGAGTTCTATCGTGACCACAAGGTGACATCCGTTGTGGAGCAGCGACCGGTATGGACCGAGAATCCTCCTGCGAAGGAGGGGCGGATGTATCAGGTGCTGGCAGACGACGAGATGTTTGTTGCACCAGTGCTCATTAATGCAGCCGGTGTCTATGCGGATGAGATCCACAACATGATCTGCGAAGATAAGATCCGCATTGTACCCAGGAGAGGCGAGTACCGTCTCATGGATAAAAATTGCGGCAGCCTCGTGAACTCCACGATTTTCCAGCAGCCCTCCAAGATGGGCAAAGGCATTCTCGTCACCCCTACGGCACATGGCAATCTGCTGGTAGGTCCTACCGCGGATGACATTTCGGATAAGGAAGATGTGGATACCACGGCAGCGGGACTGGCGAAGGTCCTGAACCTGGGAAGCAACAGCGTGGATGCTTTGGACGGCAGACAGACGATCACTTCTTTTGCCGGACTGCGCGCCCACCTGGTACACGAAGACCCCGCGGAGAAATCGGACTTCCTCATCGGAGAGGCAGCAGGGCATCCCGGCTTCATTGATGTAGCCGGCATTGAATCCCCCGGACTTACCAGTGCACCTGCCATTGGCGAATATGTAGCACAGATCGTGGAAGGTATTTATCCCACGGAGCGTAAGGCAGATTTTATCGACACACGTAAAGGCATCCCCAGCATGGCACTTGCCACGGAAGAGGAGAGAGAAGCCCTGATCCGGGAAAATCCCGCCTTTGCCAACGTGATCTGCCGCTGTGAACTGGTGACAGAAGGAGAGATCTTAGAAGCCATTCACCGCCCGGTAGGAGCGACGACTTTAGACGGTGTCAAACGCCGCACCAGAGCCGGAATGGGCAGATGTCAGGCGGGATTCTGCTCCCCGAAGACATTGGAGATCCTGTCCAGAGAGCTGCATGTGGATCCGGCGCAGATCACCAAGGAGGGTGCCGGTTCCGAGATCTTAGTCGGCAAAAACAAAGACACCGCACCCGGAGAGGGCGGAATGTGGAAGAAGCCACAGGCACCTGTCGGAAAGGAGGCACTCCATGAGTAAACGGACAGAAGACATTGTAATCATCGGAGGCGGTCCTGCGGGACTGGCGGCAGCGCTGTCCGCAAAAAAAGCGGGCTGTGAAAAGGTGCTGATCTTAGAGCGCGACAGAGAACTGGGAGGCATTCTGAACCAGTGCATCCACAATGGTTTCGGACTGCATACTTTTAAGGAAGAGCTGACCGGGCCGGAGTACGCAGAGCGCTATATCGATATGGCAGAAGAGGCACAGATTCCCTATCTGCTGAACACTATGGTAACGAATATTTCCCTGCTTCCCGACGGACGCAAAAAAGTCACCGCCATGAACAAAGAGGACGGGCTGTTAGAGATCGAGACAGAGACAGTGATCCTGGCGATGGGCTGCAGAGAGCGTTCCCGTGGCGCATTAAATATCCCCGGCAGCAGACCGGCGGGCATCTACAGTGCCGGAACTGCCCAGTATTATGTGAATATCAGAGGACGCATGCCCGGCAAATGTGTGGTGATCCTGGGCTCCGGAGACATCGGACTGATCATGGCGAGACGTATGGTGTTAGAAGGAGCCAGGGTACAGTGCGTGGCGGAGCTTCGTCCCCAGAGCGGTGGACTGAAGCGTAACATCGTACAGTGCCTGGATGATTTCAACATTCCTCTGTACCTGAATACCACCGTGGCACAGATCCACGGCAAAGATCGTGTGGAGGGTGTGACTCTGACGAAGGTGGACGACAATGGCAAGCCCATCCCCGGCTCCGAGTGGGAGGTTCCCTGCGATACGCTGCTGTTGTCCTGCGGACTGATCCCTGAGAACGAGCTGACCAGAGGTTTGGGAGCCGATATGGATGGCAAGACCGGAGGACCGGTGGTAGGAGAGAATCTGGAGTGCAGCATTCCCGGCGTATTTGCCTGCGGCAATGTGCTTCACGTCCACGAACTGGTAGATCATGTATCCGCAGAAGCGGAAAAAGCAGGAAGCTACGCTGTGGAATACATCCGACAGAAAAGAGGGTAAGACGATGGCAGAGAAACATACAATACAAAAAGAACTGACCTGTATCTGCTGCCCGGTGGGCTGTGCCCTAACCGTAACCGTAGCAGATGACAGCAGTGTCACAGTGACCGGCAACCGGTGCCCCAGAGGTGCCGCTTATGGAGAAAAGGAAGTGACCCATCCTACCCGGATCGTGACTTCCACGGTACGTGTAACAGGATATCCTGATACTGTCGTATCTGTGAAGACCGCATCGGATATTCCCAAGGGTAAGATAGATGACTGCATGAAAGCGCTGGCAGATGTGACAGTCACAGCACCCATCCATGTAGGTGATGTCATTGTGGAAAACATAGCTGACACGGGTGTCAACATTGTGGCTACCAGGTCGTTCCGAGGGTAGAAAGCCTGAATCAAAATGCATAACGGGAGGTTACATAACAGAATGGGAGACATACATAACACACAGAAAAAGACATACATCATGGCGCTGGATCAGGGTACCACCAGTTCCCGCTGCATCCTGTTTGACAAGCAGGGCAATATCTGTTCCATGGCACAGAAGGAATTCACACAGATCTATCCCCAGCCCGGTTGGGTAGAGCATAACCCTATGGAGATCTGGTCCTCCCAGTTGGGAGTGGCGATCGAGAGCATGGCGGTCTTAGGTATCACCGATGACCAGATTGAAGCCATCGGTATCACGAACCAGCGTGAGACCACGATTATCTGGGATAAAAATACCGGAGAACCCGTATACAATGCCATCGTATGGCAGTGCCGCCGGACTTCCGATATGATTGAAGAATTAAAAAAAGACGGTTTTGACAAAATCATCCGGGAGAAGACCGGTCTGATTCCCGATGCCTATTTCAGCGCATCGAAGATCGCCTGGATTCTGAACAATGTCCCCGGAGTCAGAGAGCGGGCGGAACGGGGAGAGCTTCTCTTCGGTACTGTGGATACCTGGCTGATCTGGAATTTGACCAAGGGTGCCGTACATGTAACAGATTATACCAATGCTTCCCGGACGATGCTTTTCGACATTCATAATCTCTGCTGGGATCAGGAGATTCTGAAACGTTTTAATATCCCGGAGAGTCTGCTGCCGAAGGTATGCTGTTCCAGCGAGATCTACGGTAAGACCGATGCTTCTGTGTTAGGTGGCGAGATTCCCATTGCCGGAGCAGCGGGTGATCAGCAGGCGGCACTGTTCGGACAGTGCTGTTTTGAACAGGGCGAAGTGAAAAATACCTACGGAACCGGGTGCTTTTTATTAATGAACACCGGACACGAAGCCATTACCTCTCAGTCGGGACTGTTGACCACCATTGCTGCCAGCACCACGAAAAATGTGGAATATGCCCTGGAGGGCAGTGTATTCGTAGCCGGCGCTGGGATCCAGTGGCTCAGAGACAGTATGCGTATGTTAAAAACGTCTGCCCAGTCCCAGGAATACGCGGAGCATGTACCGGACACCGCAGGTGTCTACATCGTTCCGGCATTTGCGGGCATGGGAGCTCCCTACTGGAACCAGTACGCCAGAGGTACCATTGTCGGCATTACCAGAGGTTGCACCAAGGAGCATTTCATCCGGGCTACGCTGGAATCCATCGCTTACCAGACAGCAGATGTGCTGGAAGCCATGGAGAAAGACAGCGGCATTGATTTAAAGAGCCTGAAGGTAGACGGCGGTGCCAGTGCCAATGATTTCCTCATGCAGTTCCAGGCGGATATCGTGAATACCCAGGTGCGTCGTCCCGCATGTATCGAGACTACCGCACTGGGAGCGGCTTATCTGGCGGGACTTGCCGTGGGCTACTGGAAGAACCACGATGAGATCCGGGAGAACTGGCAGATCGGAGCCTCTTTTGCTCCGGAGATGGTGGAAGAAGACCGTAAAAAACTGTTAAAGGGTTGGCATCGAGCTGTAAAATGTGCGCTTGTCTGGGCGGAGGACGAGGCTTAAGCTGAAAAACCTGAAGAAATCCTAAATTTTTGAGGATAGAGTGCATTTTTGACGGTGCAATATTGTAAAGTGCCGAAGTACTGTGGTATTATAGTCATTTAGAAGCGTGGGGATTTTAACCCTTAGTTGCGCCGGGGATGAAATGAGATTCCGGAAAGGAAACGGCATGGATTTAAGCGGCTTACCACAGACTGTTCAAAATTTCATAAATGATACCATTCAGAGTAGAGAACAGGGTGAAATACTGGATTATAATACCTGCCAGAAGGTGTTGGAATATGCCGCAGATACCGGTTCACAGAAGCTGGCCGGACTTGGACTCTATTATCTGGCAGAGTATTACCAGCAGCAGGAACAGTATGAGAATTCCATGCAATGTCTTACGGAGGGTGTCGGATATCTGAAAAATACGCAGATGTATGAGCTCCTGGCCAGAGCGTATAACATGATGGGGATTGTAGCTGATCGGAAGGATAACCGGATGGTGGCACTCAGTTCTTATTATAACAGCCTCCAGTATGCGGAGAAGTATCATTTCTATTATGTACAGGGACTGGCGGAGAGCAACATTGCCTATACCCTGGTAAGGATGTGCCTGCGGCAGGAGGCAATTCAGCATTACCGCACGGCGATTGATTGCTACAATCGGTCAGAGGATCGCTGCTATCTCAATTATAATAAGATCAATTGCATGATTGAGTGTGGTTGCTGTCATTTGTACCAAAAGGAAAACGAGCAGGCACTGAAATTAATGGAGGACATCGAAGAGCTTCTCCGCAGAGACCCGGAATGCTACTATTCCCATATAACGTTGGAAATGTACCGGATTCCCTGCGAATCAGTGCAGGGGAATGACACAGAAGCCGAAAAACTGGCACAGGACATTTTGGAGCGTCTGTCAGATCCGGATACATTTGCTGACATAATGGATAATCTGGTGATTCTGGTGGGCATTTTTTCAATGCTCTCCGGTGGCAGATATTTGGGAAAGCTGCTTCGAATTATCGACGAGAAGGATATAGAAGAAAATTACAATGTATATCTGGATTTATATCCTTTCAAGGCGCAAAGTATTTTAAACAGCGGGAATATGCAGGAGTATATCGCGTATACCCAGAAGTATTTTGAAATCTATGAGAAATTCCGGCAGGAGAACCGCCAGGCACTGGTCAATGTCATGGAATTACAGGACCGGTTGAAAAATGTCACCATGGACTGGGAAAATATGCAGGCAACCAATGAGGCACTGGAGAATCTGGCAATGCATGATGAACTGACGGGACTTGCCAACCGGACATATCTGCATGAATATTTTACAGCCTGTTTTGAACATGCATACGGGGAAGGTGAAATCCTGGGCGTAGAGCTGATGGATATTGATTTCTTCAAGGAATACAATGACCACTACGGACACCTGGCAGGAGACCAGTGCCTGAAATCCATCGCCGGAGTCCTGCGAAAGATACAGATTCCGGGGAAAGTCTTCTGTGCCAGATACGGTGGGGATGAATTCATGGTTCTGTATAGCGGAATGACAGCGGAGCAGATACGTAGAACATCGGAGGATATTCTAGGGGAAATCCGTAAATTGAAAATTCCCCACGAAAAGAGTAATTGCAGTAAATATGTGTCGGTCAGTCAGGGAGTGTTCTCAAGAATACCGGTAGGCAATAACAGAGAGTGGGATTTCACTTCCAGAGCGGATGATCTTCTCTATAAGGCGAAAAATCGTGGAAGGGACGGCATCTGTCTGTCCACGGAAAAGTCAAGAGATAAATTTATAGAGATCAAATAAACAGCGCAGACAGCGCGGATGGGAGAGCGAAGTATGTTAGTTCAGAAATACAAAGACATGCTGTCGGGCAAATCAGTGATCCGGCAGCTTTCGGAATTCGCTACGGCAAGAGGACAGGAGATCGGATACGAGAATGTATTTGACTACAGCCTGGGGAATCCTTCCGTTCCGGTTCCCAGAGAATTTACAGACCGCATGATCCATATGCTGGCGACGAGAGAGCCTTTGGAGCTGCACGGCTACAGCCCCAGCCTCGGTATTACCAGTGTGAGAGAAGCCATCGCGGAGAACCTGGAAAAGCGGTTCGCTCTTCCTTATCGCAAAGAGCATATTTTCATGGCATCCGGTGCGGCAGGTGCGCTGGCACATGCCTTCCGCCTGGTGACGGAGCCGGGAGATGAGATTCTGACTTTTGCACCGTTTTTCCCGGAGTATCATCCTTATGTGGATCTCACCGGAGCGGTACTGAAAGTAGTTCCGCCCAATCTGGAGACCTTTCAGATCAATTTTGAAGCCTTTGAGGAAATGCTGACGGAGAAGGTCAAAGCGGTGCTGATCAATACCCCAAACAATCCTTCCGGCGTGGTATATTCCACTCCTACGCTGCAGAGACTGGCGGATGTCCTGAAGGAAAAATCAAAACAGTACGGACATATTATCTACCTGATCTCCGATGAACCGTATCGTGAGATCGTGTTTGAGGGAGTGGATAGCCCTTGCGTGTCTTATTTTTATGACAACACTATTATGTGTTACTCCTTCTCTAAATCCCTGTCCCTGCCGGGTGAACGCATCGGCTATGTGGCTGTGAACCCTGCCTGTGAGGAAGCGGAGACCATGATCAATATGTGCGGACAGATCTCTCGCGGTATCGGGCATAACTGTCCTCCGTCCATCATTCAGCTGGCGGTGGCAGAGGTGCTGGATAAGACAGCGGATCTGTCTGTCTATGAGACAAATATGAATATCCTCTATAAGGAATTGATCAATCTGGGATTCACCTGTGTGAAGCCCGGCGGAACTTTTTACATTTTCCCGAAGGCACTGGAAGAGGATGCCAAGGTATTCAGCCAAAAGGCATTGAAATACGACCTGATCCTGGTACCGGGCGACACCTTCGGTGCACCGGGATATTTCCGCATGGCTTACTGCGTGGACACCGAAAAAGTAGAGAGATCCCTGGAGGCTTTACGGAAATTCGTGAAGAATGAGTACGGAAGGGAGTAATGCATATGTATCAGGCAGGACTGGTATTGGAAGGCGGTGGCATGAAAGGCGTCTATACCGCCGGCGTACTGGACTTTTTTACCGAAAAAGGAATTGACTTTTCCCAGATCTATGGGGTATCTGCCGGAGCATGCCATATGTGCAGTTACCTGTCCAGACAGAAAGGACGGGCACTGAGCGTCAGCATAGATTATCTGGATACGAGACGGTATTGCAGTGTGGAGAGCCTGGTGACCAGCGGAGATCTGTTCAATGTGGATTTCTGTTATCACCTGATCCCGGATTATCTGTATCCCTATGATTATGAGGCTTTTGAAAAATATCCCGGCAAAGCTTACAGTGTCGTGACCAACATCGAGACGGGGCAGCCGGAATATCTGAGAGTCCGGGATATCCGTAAGGATATCGACAAGATCCGGGCATCCGCATCCCTGCCGTTAGTGGCACGGAATGTGAAGATCGACGGAAAAGTATATCTGGACGGTGGTATCAGCGATGCCATTCCTCTGGAGAAATCCATCCTGGACGGCAACCGCAAGAACATCGTGGTCATGACCAAAGAGGTGGGCTTCGTGAGAAAACCCGCATCCGCATCCCAGCTGGCACTCATAAAACTCAGATATCTGAAATATCCTAAAGTATATGAACTCATGGCGGACCGGCATATCCGTTACAACGAGTGCCTGGACTACATCGACAGACAGGAGAAAAGCGGGCAGGCGTTCGTGATCCGTCCTCAGAAAAAGAGCGATGTGGGACGTATCGAGAAGGATAAAGACAAACTGATCGCCTTATACGAAGAGGGCTATCGGGAAGCGGAAGCCCGCTACGAAGACCTGCTGGCTTATCTGGAAAAATAAGTGCCGGACTGTTATCTCCCAAATAGAGGGAATTGTTCTGAACAGTAAAAAATAAAGTAGAAAGTATAGAGAGAAGAAATGTTAGAAATCATCAAAGCAATTATTTATGGTATTGTAGAAGGTATTACCGAGTGGCTGCCCATCAGCAGCACCGGACATCTGATCCTGGTGGAGCGTCTGATTCCTTTTAAACAGACCAGTGAAGGCTTTTTCGACATGTTTGATGTGGTCATCCAGCTGGGAGCTATTTTAGCAGTCGTTGTACTGTTCTGGAACAAGATCTGGCCATTTTATCTGAAGAAAAATCAGCAGACCAAAAAGGGCGGCATCATAAGATCTAAGAAAGATTTCACCGTGGGAAATGTAGCACTGAGTATGGATGCTTTCTGGATGTGGGTGAAGATCGTTGTGGCATGTATTCCGGCAGTCATTTACGGTCTGTTATTCGATGATGCAGTGAGCGAAGCTTTCAAAAAAGAGATCGGAACCAGTGGCGTGACGGTTCAGGTCATCGTGGTAGCGGTGATGCTGGTACTGGTGGGTGTTCTGTTCATCGTGATCGAGAATTGGAATAAGAATCGTGTACCCACCACCACGAAACTGTCACAGTTGACTTACAGAGATGCACTGATCATCGGATTGTGCCAGCTGGTGGCAGCAGCACTGCCCGGAACTTCCCGCTCCGGCGCTACGATTTTAGGAGCTATCGTCATCGGTATCTCCAGAACGGTAGCAGCGGAATTCACATTTTTCCTGGCGATTCCCGTTATGTTCGGAGCCAGCCTTCTGAAGGTGCTGAAGTTCGGATTTGCATTTACGGGAATGGAACTGGCATGCCTTCTGATCGGCACCGTGGTATCCTTTATCGTGTCCCTGTTTGTGCTCCGTTTCCTGATGGGATACATCAAAAAGCATGACTTTAAAGTTTTCGGATGGTATCGTATTGCACTGGGTATTGTCGTATTACTGTACTTCCTGGTATTCGCATAACAGTTGACAATTATAGGGAAATGGAATACACTACCCTTATCGAGCGCCGTAATACGGCACTTGTGAGGAGAATGAAAATATTTTTTGTACAAGATTCGTACAGAAGGGAGACGGTAACATGGCAGTAGCTAAGAAAACTGTAGCACCTGTAGCAACCAAAGTGGAAGCGCCTAAGGCAGAAGTGAAGAAAGCAGCACCGACAACTCCAGTTAAGACAGAAACTAAGACCGCTGTGAAGGAAGCTGAGAAGGCACCTGTAGCAAAAGCTGAAGTAAAAACACCTGTAAAGGCAGAGGCTAAGAAGCCCGCAGCCAAGAAAGAGACCGCTAAGAAAGCACCCGCGAAAAAGCCCGCAGCTAAGAAGGCAGAGTTAAAGAGCGAGATCAGCGTTCAGTTCGGCGGAAAGTCTTACTCTCAGGAAGATCTGCTGAAGATCGCAAAGGACGTATGGAAATACGACCTGAAGCAGAAGGCAGCTGATCTGACCAGTGTAGAGCTGTATGTAAAGCCCGAAGAGAACATGGTTTACTATGTAATGAACAAAGAGACAACCGGCAGCTTCTACATATAAACTATGACGAAGTAACCCTATGAGCAAAAGGAAAGCACCGTAGGTGCGTTTTTGCGAATAGGGTCTGAATAGTTTATAAGACCCCAATGTGGCATTCACCACTTTGGGGTCTTTGTATCATTATTGATCAAAATGTTAAAGGATGACAGAATGCAGAAAAAATCAGAAAAGATTATTTTTACATTATATCTGCTGGGCTTTCTGGCACTGGCGCTTACCATCGCCCTGCTGCAGCCCCTTGCCAATACACCGCCGCTGTTCGGCAATCCTCCGGATGAACACGCGAGATATCTGATTCCGCAGTTTATCTGTAAATATGGTAAGATTCCCACAGGATGGGAGGAAGAGGTGCGGATTCCGGCGTATGGATTTTCCTATGCGCTGTATAATGCATTCCCCTATATTGTGCAGGGTTATATCATGCGTTTTGTCAGTCTGTTTACAGAATCCGAGATCGCGCTGCTCTACACTGCGCGGCTGGTGAATGTGACCTTCGGACTGCTGATGGCGATCGTCGTATATTTTATAGGAAAAAGAGTCTTTTGGGATGACCGGTTCCGCTGGCTGTTCTGTTTTGCGGTGACCTATCTGCCGGAAGGGCTGTTCATGCATACCTATGTAAATACGGATTCCTGCTGCATGCTGTCTACGGCAATGATGGTATATGCCCTGGTCTGCGTCTATCAGGATGGCATCAATGCCCGTAACAGTCTGTGGATGAGCGGAGGCATTATTTTATGTGCACTTTCTTATTATAATGCTTATGGATATATTGTAAGCTGCATTTTACTTTTTGTGATGTTTTTTTTACAGAAGAAAGAAAACGGCGGCTATTCGTATGACTGGAAGAAGATGTTAAAATACGGCTGCTTCATCGCGGCGGTGGTGCTGTTGGGCATCAGCTGGTGGTTCATCCGCAGCTATATCGTACTGGACGGGGATCTGTTAGGTCTTGCCACCCGAGAGAAAATGTCGATTCAGTATGCGATAGAGAGTGTGAATCCGCTGACTATGCAGACGTATCAGTCCATGGGCTATACGGTATTTGAAATGTTTAGAGAGCGCTATACTCTGTCCGGACTGTTCCACAGCTTTGTGGCGGCGTTCGGCTCCATGTCCATCTATGGCACGATCTGGCTGTACCGGGCATATAAAGTATTTTTCGCCGCGGGAGTAACCGGAGCACTTTTGTATCTGATCCGTTATAAAAAGCGGCGGAAGATATCCGGAAGAGAGTGGTTCTTCCATTTTAATATGTTATATTGCATTTTCATGCCGGCATTTCTGACGATCTATTATGCCTACACTACGGATTATCAGAACCAGGGACGTTATCTCCTCCCGGCGCTGATTCCGTTAATGTATTACGTGGTAAAGGGAATCCAGAAGCTTTCGGAAATCACAATAAAGAACAGGACTTTCCCGAGATGGCTGGTAAATACAGGCATAGCGGTATGCTTCCTGCTCATCATCGGAGGCACAATAGATATGGTATATGTACGGGCGCTTCCCGTATATCTAGAGACAGGACTGGTACTGAAGTAGTACCGGTCTTTTTCATTACATGAAAACCATCTTGCGGATGGGGCTCTGAATAAATTTTTTAATATTTTGTTTAGAATTATTTTCCGGAAAATCAGTTGACAATAATATCCGGTAGTGATATTTTAGGGTAAGAAGATGTTAGCACTCCTTTCAGATGAGTGCTAATAATCCCAAAAGGAGTGATGGAATGCAATTGGATGAGAGGAAAACAATTATATTGCAAGCCATTATCCGGAACTACTTGGAAACGGGAGAGCCGGTAGGCAGCAGGACCATTTCAAAATACACGGATCTGAATCTGAGCTCGGCAACCATTCGGAACGAGATGGCAGATCTGGAGGAGATGGGCTATATCATACAGCCGCACACTTCCGCAGGTAGAATTCCTTCCGATAAGGGATATCGCTTCTATGTGGATACCATGATGGCACCCAGAGAGCAGGAAGTCAATGAGATGAAGGATATGCTCTTGGAGAGACAGGATAAGCTGGAGAACCTGTTAAAGCAGGTAGTCAGGGCCCTGGCACAGAATACACAGTATGCCACCATGATCAGCACTCCGCAGGTACACCGCAACAAGGTAAAGTTCATCCAGCTGTCCCGGGTAGATGCCGGACAAATCCTGGCAGTCATCGTTGCTGAAGGCAATGTGATCAAGAACAACATCCTGGCGGTGGATCAGGAACTGGATGATGAGACTTTGTTGAAGCTGAACATCCTGTTGAACACTCACCTCAATGGATTATCCATGGAGGAGATTAACTTAGGAATGATCGCAGCGATGAAGCAGCAGGCGGGAATCCACAGTGAGATCGTCAGCGAAGTGATCGATGCTGTGGCGGATGCCATCAAGGCAGATGACGACCTGGAGATTTACACCAGCGGCACGAACAACATTTTCCGGTATCCGGAGCTGGCAGATCAGTCCAAGGCAAGTGAACTGATCAATGCTTTCGAGGAGAAGCAGCAGTTAGGTAGCCTGATTGAGGAATCTCTTGCAGATGAAGGCAAGATGGGCATTCAGGTGTACATCGGAGATGAAACACCGGTGCAGGGCATGAAGGACTGCAGTGTAGTTACAGCTACTTATGAATTAGGCGAAGGCATGAAGGGGACCATAGGAATCATAGGTCCCAAGAGAATGGATTATGACAAGGTCATCGGAACTCTGCGAACGGTGCAGAACCAGCTGGATGACCTTTACCGTAAAGAATAGACAGATTCCAGAAAGGAAAGCAAGCATGGCAGATCAGGAAAAAGAAATATTAGAGGAAGAAATGGAACAGGATCTTTCGGAAGCTGAAGAGCTGAAGGGAGAAGAGACAGAAGAAACCGAAGAGACAGAGCCTGCAGACGTGGAAGACAAAAAGGCAGCAAAGAAACAGGCAAAGCTGAATAAGAAGGAAGATTCCTACAAGGAGAAGCTCGATCAGCTGGAGGACAGGGTGAAACGTCAGATGGCGGAATTCGAGAATTTCCGTAAGAGAACCGATAAAGAGAAGCAGGCAATGTTTGATACCGGAGCCAAGAGCGTGATCGAGAAGATTCTTCCGGTCGTTGATAATTTTGAAAGAGGTCTGGCAACGGTTCCCGAGGAATCTAAGGAAGATCCTTTTGTAGACGGTATGAACCGCATCTACAAACAGCTCATGACAGAGCTTGACAACATCGGCGTAAAGCCCATCGAAGCTGTCGGACAGGAATTCGATCCGAACCTTCACAACGCAGTGATGCAGGTGGAGAGCGATGAGTATGAATCCGGTGTGGTAGCCCAGGAGCTTCAGAAGGGTTACACATATCATGACATGGTCGTAAGACACAGCATGGTAGGCGTAGTACAGTAACAACGTTAACAAGTATTTTTCAGAATAGAACATAACAAAGAGAGTAAAAACAGGAGGAAAATATTATGAGTAAGATTATTGGTATTGACTTAGGTACAACCAACAGCTGTGTGGCTGTTATGGAAGGTGGTAAGCCCACCGTTATCGCTAACACCGAAGGCGCAAGAACCACCCCCTCTGTTGTAGCATTTACCAAGACCGGTGAGAGACTGGTCGGTGAGCCTGCAAAGCGTCAGGCAGTTACCAACGCAGAGAAGACAATTTCTTCTATTAAGAGAGATATGGGTACCGATCGCGGTCGTACCATCGATGGTAAGAAATACTCTCCTCAGCAGATCTCCGCAATGATCCTGCAGAAGCTGAAAGCAGATGCAGAGAGCTATCTGGGCGAGAAGGTTACCGAGGCAGTTATCACAGTTCCCGCATACTTTAACGATGCTCAGCGTCAGGCTACCAAGGATGCCGGTAAGATTGCAGGTCTGGATGTAAAGCGTATCATCAACGAGCCTACCGCAGCAGCACTTGCTTACGGTCTGGACAATGAGAAAGAGCAGAAGATCATGGTATACGACCTTGGTGGTGGTACCTTTGATGTATCTATCATCGAGATCGGTGACGGTGTCATCGAAGTACTGGCTACCAACGGTGATACACACCTTGGCGGTGATGATTTTGATAACAAGATTATTCAGTGGATGCTGGATGAATTCAAGAAGGCAGAAGGCGTTGACCTGTCCGGTGATAAGATGGCTATGCAGAGACTGAAGGAAGCAGCTGAGAAGGCTAAGAAAGAGCTGTCCAGCGCAATGACCACGAACATCAACCTTCCTTTCATTACCGCAACCGCAGAAGGACCCAAGCATTTTGATATGAACTTAACCCGTGCTAAGTTCGACGAGCTGACCAGAGATCTGGTTGACAAGACCGCTGTACCTGTACAGAACGCTATGAAGGATGCTGGTCTGACCTATGCAGATCTGGGTCAGGTACTGTTAGTAGGTGGTTCCACACGTATCCCTGCTGTACAGGATAAGGTAAGAGCTCTGACCGGTAAGGAGCCCAGCAAGTCCCTGAACCCCGATGAGTGTGTTGCTATCGGTGCTTCTATCCAGGGTGGTAAGCTTGCAGGTGATGCAGGTGCCGGCGATATTCTGTTACTGGATGTAACTCCTCTGTCTCTGTCCATCGAGACCATGGGTGGTGTTGCTACCAGACTGATCGAGAGAAATACGACCATTCCTACCAAGAAGAGCCAGATCTTCTCTACCGCAGCTGATAACCAGACCGCTGTAGATATCAACGTAGTACAGGGTGAGCGTCAGTTCGCTAAGGATAACAAGTCCCTCGGACAGTTCCGTCTGGACGGTATTGCACCTGCTCCCAGAGGAATCCCTCAGATTGAGGTAACCTTCGATATCGATGCCAACGGTATCGTAAATGTATCCGCTAAGGATCTGGGTACCGGCAAGGAACAGCACATCACCATAACCGCCGGTTCCAACATGTCCGATTCCGATATCGAGAAGGCTGTCAAGGAAGCAGCTGAGTTCGAGGCACAGGATAAGAAGCGTAAGGAAGCTATCGAGGCAAGAAACGAGGCAGACTCCTTCGTATTCCAGACCGAGAAGGCTCTGAACGAAGTAGGTGACAAGGTTCCCGAGAGCGATAAGACTCAGGTACAGGCGGATCTGGAAGCTGTTAAGGCTATCCTGGAGAGAACTAAGGATCAGGAGATGAGCGACAGCGATGTAGATGAGCTGAAGGCTGCAAAAGAGAAGCTGACCCAGAGTGCACAGTCTGTATTCACCAAGATGTATGAGCAGGCTGCACAGGCACAGCAGGGTGCTCAGGGTGCAGCAGGTCCTGACATGAATGCACAGAGCGACAGCAATGCAGGATCTTCCGCAGACGATGATGTCATTGACGGAGACTTCAGAGAGGTATAATATCTTCACAAATTAAGCAAATCGTGGTATAACAGTAAATGCTGTATAACAAGGATTGCAAATAATGGGGGCACAGGGTATGCGAAAGCGTGCCCTGTGCATAACCGTTTACAGATTTATGTGACAGAGGTGTAGAAATGGCAGAGCAGAAGAGAGACTATTACGAGGTCCTCGGTGTAGATAAAAATGCAGATGATGCTGCAATAAAAAAAGCATACCGGGTACTGGCGAAAAAATACCATCCCGACATGAACCCCGGAGACAAAGAGGCAGAACAGAAATTTAAGGAAGCTTCCGAGGCTTATGCCGTGCTGAGTGATCCCGAGAAGAGACGTCAGTATGATCAGTATGGTCATGCGGCATTTGAGGGCGGTGCCGGAGGAGCCGGCGGATTTGATTTTAACAGTGCTGATTTCGGAGATATTTTTGGAGATATTTTCGGAGATCTCTTTGGTGGTGGAAGAAGCAGAGGTGCCGGAAATAACGGACCTATGAAGGGTGCCAACTTACGTACCAGCGTTCGCGTTACGTTTGAAGAGGCAGTCTTCGGATGCCAGAAAGAAATCGACCTCACTGTAAAGGAGACCTGTAAGACCTGTAACGGTTCGGGTGCAAAGCCCGGTACCAGCCCTGAGACCTGTGCAAAGTGCGGAGGTAAGGGAAAGGTAGTATTTACCCAGCAGTCTTTCTTTGGTACCGTACGTAATGTACAGATGTGTCCTGACTGTCAGGGAACCGGTAAGGTGATCAAGGAGAAATGCCCGGATTGTCGTGGTACCGGATACATCCCTATGAAGAAACGTTATTCCGTAGATATTCCCGCAGGTATCGACAACGGTCAGGCAATCCGTAAGCCCGGACTGGGAGAGCCTGGTACCAATGGTGGCCCCAGAGGTGATGTACTGGTAGAAGTGATCGTAGGCCGTCATCCCATCTTCCAGAGACAGGACTTCGATATTTTCTCTACCGTGCCCATTTCTTTTGCGGTAGCGGCATTGGGCGGTGAAATACTGATCGATACCGTAGATGGTAAGGTAGTCTATGATGTAAAGGCAGGAACCCAGACTGACACGAAGATCCGTCTGCGCGGCAAGGGGGTTCCCTCCTGGAAAAATAAGGACGTCCGCGGTGACCACTACGTAACACTGGTGGTGGAGACTCCCGACAAATTAAAGGCAGAGGCGAAGGAGCTGTTGAAGCAGTTTGATGCGCTGACCGGAGATTCCCTGAATGCAGTGAAAAATGCAACAGAAAACGGAGAGGGAGAGACGAAGGAGAAGGACTCCAAGGACGGCAAGAAGAAAAAATTTTGGAAATAAAAGTTAATAGATGAGATTCCCGTAGCCCGCATTGGGGCTAAGGACCGCAGACCCGTTTCCACTTCGGACGCAGACCGTAGCGGTACGTAAGCGAGGAAAGTACCCTCGCTAAGTACCGACGGCTGCTTAGAGTCTGCTTGCCCTTACCCCAACTGCGGGCTACTGGTTTATTGGAAAGTTTAAAAATAACTTTAAGGAAGAGATTTAATTTTGATAGAATACAGTTTTGGAATTTTGTAAAAGATGAGAGCTAAGAGTTTGACAGAATGGGGAGAAACGCTTACAATGCAAGTAGTTATGCAGTCTGTGACGTGAAGGAGACGGGCAGGGGATGGAGAAGAGGACAGAGGAGTTACTGAAAACAGTATGTCAGATCTATATGGCTGTTATTTTAGCAGTACTGCCTCTGTACTACATTCCCCGGAACGGATATTATGAATTGGGCGATACGAAGTACTTTTTGTATCGGAATGTTTCATTGATCTGCATGGGAATCTGCCTGGCGGCAGGGCTGGTGACTGTCATAGCCGGTCTGCGTGGAGAGAGACGGAGCAGAACAGGAAAAAGTCTGTTTACATGGTGCAGAGAGCATTCGGTGGTGACGGCTGTCTGCTTGTATGGCATCTGTGCCGTGCTTTCTGCGGTCTGCAGCCCTTATGGAGAGACTGCGTGGACGGGAGAGCGGGAATGGTATATGGGAGCTGTCACGATCTGTCTCATGGTGGGCGGATTTCTGCTGGTGGCGAGATCTGCCGGACGGTGTGAGAACGTATTGCTGCTGGGAGCGGCAGCTTTTGCCGCAGTGACACTGATCGGGCTGTTCCAAAAGCTGGGATATGATCCTTTGGGATTATTGAAGGGCTGTGTCGTGGGAGACTGGGAATATACGCATATGCTCACTACCCTGGGCAACAATAACTGGCTCAGTGGGTACTACAGTGTGATGTTCCCATTATCTTTGGCGCTTTTTAATAAGGCAGTGGAAGAGCCGCGGCGGGTGCGGGCATTATTTTTCGGAGCCTGCAATGTCCTCGCGGTGATACTGCTGTTTTTACAGGGAAGCGACGGTGGCGTGCTGACGGCATGTGTGGCACTGTGGCTGTGTTTTTGGATGAACCGGAAGAAACCGGCATTGTGGGAACCGTTATTTTTTCTGCTGACCGGAGTCTGTGTGGGAATGTGCCTGTGGGGTAAGGGAATGCAAGCCCTGGGAACCTTTGATATTCTGTTGCAGGACGGCATTGCCAAAAGACTGGCAGGCTGGCAGGGATGGCTTGTGACGGCGGCAGTGTGTCTGATCTTCTGCGGCATACATCATGCTCTCCCGGAGAAACAAAAGAAGATATTACAGACCGGAGTACTTTACAGCAGTCTGGTGATTGCTGCGGGCGCAGGAATATGGTATATTCTGACATTGCAGGGCAGCAGTTTCGCGGAATGGGGCAACAGTCGAGGAAGATTATGGCAGATGGCATGGCAGGGATTCAGGCAGGGGAATTTCAGGCAGAAGCTTTTGGGAGCCGGACCGGATTGCTTTGCAAGTTATCTGGAACAGGTGATACCCGGCGGCACGGTACTGTTTGATAAAGGTTATTTTGCCGGTTCCATTTTCACAAATGCCCATAATGAATGGTTAACTGCGCTGATTAATTTGGGAGTGCTGGGAACCGGCGCTTATGCCGCTGTTTTTATTACGGCATTGCGAAAATACAGAAGAAACTCTCTGGGAATGCTATTGCTTTTTACTTACGGAATCTATTCCCTGATCAGCTTTCAACAGGTATTGAATGCACCTTTCTTTTTCCTGCTGCTGGGGGTATGCGAAGCCCTGCAGCGGGAAGAAAAGTTAGATCATAAAATGATTACAGATGAGGAGTCTATAAAAGTCGCATGAAAAACATTTGGAAAATTTTCACGGGAGATTTGAAGAAACTGGTGAAGCAGCCGTTTGCACTGGTCATTATCATCGGATTGTGTGTGATACCGTCGCTGTACGCGTGGTTTAATATTTTTGCTAACTGGGATCCCTATGCCAATACGGGCGGAATACCGGTAGCGGTAGTATCCCTGGATCAGGATTATACGCGGAAGGACGGTTCTGTGGTGAACATGGGCGAATCCGTGCTGGAGAGTCTGCATTCCAATACCAGCGTGAAATGGATTTTCTTAGATACCGAGGAAGAAGCGCGGGAAGGCGTGGAAGCGGGAAATTATTACGCTGCCATCGTCATCACGGACAAATTTACCTACAGCATGTACAACGTGTTTTCTGACGATTTTGAGAATCCGTCGCTGATTTATTACCAGAATCAGAAGAGCAATGCCATTGCCACCAAGATCACCGATACGGTAGCCGGAACGCTGCAGAATACGATCAACGAGACCTTTATCAAGGTGGCGGCAACCACGATTTTCGAAGAGGGAAATTCTGTGTCGGACGAGATGCAGGGAAGCAGCTATGCGGAGGAATTCCGCGCGGATTTGGAAGAACTTAACGATAATCTGAAGGAATACAGCGCGATGATTGATACGTTCCGGGCAGGAAATGATAGACTGGAAGCGGCAATCAGCCATGTGAATTATGAGATTCCCTCCATGCAGAAGAAGCTGGATGCCACGGCGGACAGCCTGAATCAGAGCAGCCAGAACCTGACTTCCACCAAAGACACGCTGTCGAATTTTAATACCAATGTTGACACCTCCATGAGCACGATACAGACTTCGCTGGAGGATATGAAGAAGATCCTGGATCAGAGTAAGCTGGCGGATGACACAGCGCAGATGACAAAGGATCTGAATAAAGTAGCAAGAGACACCAACACGCTGAACGGACAGGTGAATAACCTCCTGGCAGCGCTGATTGAACAGCGTGTGCAGGACAGTGTATCCGGCGGGGATGCTTCCACCGGCAGCGGAAGCGGCAATACGGCAGCCACGGATGCTGCTATCGAAGCACTGAAAGCCATGCAGAAGGAACTGGATATGATGAACACTGTCATAGGCAGTGTGCTGGAATCCACGGATGAGCAGGCGGCGGAGAAGGCGAAGGTCAATGTCAATAACGCCATGAATAATTTAAAGAGCGTCATCGACAGCTGCGAAAATTCGGTGAGCAATCTGCAGGGCATTTATAAAAATAATCTGGTTCCCCAGATGCAGAGAGTTCTGACAAATATGTCAGATTCGCTGAATCAGGTAACCAGCCTGGTGAATTCACTGAGCAATACCGTACAGAATATTGGCGTAGTCATGGAAGGCGTCGGTGATGCGGTAGACGGAACCAGCGAGAGTCTGGGACAGATCCAGGGCGTGGTGGACTCTATCAGTGAAAAACTGACAGATCTGACAGATCAGCTGGAGGGTGCTTCCGAAGAGGAAATGCTGGATATTCTGGTGCGTTTCTTAGGAGGAGATCCCGACAGCCTGGGGGCTTATTTTGCCTCTCCTGTGACTATGGAGACCATTGCCATGTATCCGGTGGCTACCTACGGTTCTGCCATGACACCGTTCTATTCTACACTGGCGATCTGGGTGGGATCTACGATCCTGGTGGCACTGGTGAAGGTAAAAGCTTCCCCGAAGAATCTTGAAAATGTGCAGAGCTATCAGCTGTATTTCGGCAGATATCTGCTGTTTTTACTGCTGGCACAGGTACAGGCGGCGATTATCGTGGCAGGAGATTTGTGGCTGTTGAAAGTAAATATTGTGGAACCGGGATTGTTTTTCCTGGCTGCAAGCTTTACCGCTACCGCATTCTCCCTGCTGATCTATTCCCTGACCCTGGCATTCGGAGATGTGGGCAAGGCTCTCTGCGTCATTGTCATGGTGTTACAGATCGCAGGCTCCAGCGGAACGTTCCCCATTGAACTGCTTCCGGATATTTATCAGAAGATATACATATTCTTCCCCTTCCCCTATGCGATCACGGCGATGCGTGAGGCGCTGGCGGGCATGTACGGAACTGCTTATATGGCAGCACTGGCGAAGCTGATCCTGTTTATGTTAGAGGGACTGCTCATCGGACTGGTGATCCGCATCCCGTTTGTGAAGCTGAACCATTTTGTGGAAGAGAGAATGGAAGATACAGAGCTCATGTAGTTCCGAATAGACAGAAAGGAAATTTCATGGAAAGAGATTACGAAGAGATTTTTCAGAAGGTTCTGGACTATGAGCAGACACTTCATGAAAAAAACAGAAAAAGAATAAAGATCGGTCTGAAATGCATCTGGATCGTGCCGCTGTTTTTCCTGGCACTGCTGTTTCTGACCGGTAGTAACAAGGTGATCTTCCTGATCCTGTGGATCGTGTCCCTGTTCGCCCTGTCGATTTATCTGATCGTTGTGGAATATATGGATTATAATCTGCAGGAGAAGATACTGGAGCTCAAAGGAGAAGAGGGAACCATCGAGACAGTGACTCCGGCGGATTTCGACAGAGCGGCACAGATCATCCGCAAGACCCGGGAAATGATCGGCGAAGGACTGAATTCTACGGCGGAGACGCAGGCAGAAGAGACAGACGAAGAAGAAACAGAGGAAATAAAAGAAACAGAAGACGGGGAGGATGTGGAATAATATGCGCAACATCTGGAAAATATTTACCACCGACATCCGTCGGATCAGCAATAACGTCGTGGCGGTAGTCATCGTCATGGGATTGAGCATCCTGCCGGCACTGTATGCCTGGTTCAACATTTTCTCTAACTGGGATCCCTATGAACCCGCAGCTACCAGCCAGCTGAAGGTGGCGGTGGCTTCGGACGATGCCGGAGCGGAGATCATGGGATTGTCCTTAAATGTGGGAGACAGCGTGCTGGAAGCCCTGGAGGCGAACACTACCATCGGCTGGGTATTCCCGGAGACTACGGAAGAAGCCCTGGAGGGCGTGAAGAACAGTGATTATTATGCAGCACTGATCATTCCGGAGTCTTTTACCCAGGAAATGCTGGGATTTATAGATGGAGAAGTGGATCACCCCACAATCTATTATTACGAAAATGAAAAAAAGAACGGTATTGCACCTAAGATTACGAGCAAGGCGAAAAATGCCGTGCAGGAGCAGGTAAATGCAACTTTTGTCAGTACGGTGGCAGAGTCAGTCATGAAAGCGGGTAACGCTCTTTCCATGGTGAATGCCAACGGCCAGGTCAGTGTGACGGATTCGCTGGATGCCATGCAGACACAGCTTCAGGACTATGTTGTCATGCTGCAGTCCTTCCAGAGCATTATGAATTCGGCGGAGATGATCATGTCCACCAGCCAGAATATGCTGCCGGATATGGACAACGTACTGGAGAATGGACGTAATACCATGAACAGCATGCAGACCATGATCAATTCCAGCGTGGATGCGGTGGATGTCATGAGCGACATGGTGGATAGCAGTATGAATATGGTAACGGAAGCACTGCAATACCTGTCTATCTATGTGGATGGACTGCTAGATAAAATGGACAGCAATAGCGTCTCGAGTACTACAGATGCAGGACTTGGTATGGCAATCGGACTGGTGCAGGGTATGCAGGCGAATATGGATGTCCTGGGAAGTCTGGTGACCGGACAGGATGCACAGGTTCAGGAGATCAGTCAGTCCCTGAAAAATATAGAGGCGGATCTGAAACAGCTGCAGAACAGCAAAGGTCAGGTAGATACCGACATCAATACCCTGCGGGCACAGATGCGCGAGCAGATCCAGATCTGCAGCAAGCAGCTGGATAATCTACTGAACGACTATAATAACAATGTCAGACCTTCATTCCGCAATACCGGTAAAGCCATGCAGCAGGCGTTTTTAAATGCGGCGGCAATGATGAACGGTACGGATGTCAATATGGATGAGATTTCCGATATTTTAAAGGAATATCAGCAGACTTTGAATGAAGGTAATGTGAGCCTGCAGGATTCCCTGACGATTGCAAACGGACTGTTGGAAAAGGTAAACACAATAGCAGATAATATAAAACGAATTACAGGGACAGATACTTATGAAGATATTTTAAATGCCATGGCGACAGATCCGACAGCTGTGGCGGATTTCGTATCATCTCCGGTGAAGCTTGAGACAGTGGCGGTCTATCCGGTGAACCACTACGGCTCAGCAGCTTCCCCGTTTTATACGATTCTGGCGATCTGGGTAGGCGCCCTGTTTTTGGTAGCCATCATTCACGTGGGGGTAAAGCCCGTGAATCCCGGAGATCATTACAAGGCATATGAGCGTTATTTTGGCAGATATCTGCTGTTCTTCCTCATGGGACAGGCGCAGACACTGCTTACCATTCTGGGGAATCTCTATTACATCGAGATCCAGTGCCAGCATAAGTTCTTATACTGGCTGGCGGCAGCAGTGGCAAGTGCGGCATTCAGCTGCTTCATGTATTCCGTGACCTTTGCGTTCGGCAACGTGGGAGAAGCACTGGCTATCGTGGTCATGGTAGTCCAGGTAGCGGGAAGCGGTGGAACTTTCCCGATTGAGACACTGCCGAAGGTGTTCCAGTGGATCTATCCGTTCCTGCCGTTCCAGTTTGGCATGAAAGCCTTCAAGGAATGTATTGCGGGAATGTACGGCGTGGATTATTGGATCAATGTGGGCAAAATGGCATTATTCCTCATCATTGCACTGTTGCTGGGACTGGCGCTGGAACCGCCGTTCCGTAAACTGAACCATATGATCGAGAAGAGCAAGGAAAAGACAGGGCTTATGCTCTGATGCAGAAAGGAATCACAATATGAAGTGGGTAAAATTCAGAATAAAGACTGTGACAGAAGCGGAAGATATTATTATCAGCACTCTGTACGATCTGGGACTGGAAGGCGCGCAGATCGAGGACAAGGTGCCCCTGACCGCCATGGAGAAGGAGCAGATGTTCGTGGATATCCTGCCGGACGGACCGGAGGATGACGGCATCGCTTATTTGAGCTTTTTCGTAGAGGAAAAAGAGGACGGTAGTCTGGAAGTGGCCGGTGAGAAGACCACTACCGAGGCAGTGCTTGCCGATGTAAAGCGGGAACTGGAAGATTTACGTCAGTTCATGGATATCGGAGAAGGTTCCGTAGCTGTGGATGAGACCGAGGATATTGACTGGATCAACAACTGGAAGCAGTATTTCCATCAGTTCTATATTGATGACATCCTGGTCATTCCTTCCTGGGAAAATATCAAACCGGAAGACACCGATAAAATGGTACTTCATATTGATCCCGGCACCGCATTCGGTACCGGCATGCATGAGACCACACAGCTGTGTATCCGTCAGCTGCGCAAGTTCATCACCCCCGAGACAGAGCTTCTGGACGTGGGAACCGGCAGCGGTATTCTGGCAATTTTATCCCTGATGTTCGGTGCAAAACACGCCGTGGGAACCGACCTGGATATCTGCGCTGTGGAAGCTGTAGCGCAGAACTGCGAAGTCAATGGTATTGATCCTGCGCAGTTCGACATGATGATCGGCAATATCATTACGGATAAGGAAGTACAGGACAAAGTAGGCTATGAGTGCTATGATATCGTAGTGGCAAATATCCTGGCAGATGTACTGGTGCCCCTGACTCCCGTGATCGTGCATCAGCTGAAAAAGGGTGGTATCTACATCACCTCCGGCATCATCGATGACAAGGAACAGACTGTGGTAGAGGCAGTGAAGGCAGCAGGACTGGAAGTGCTGGAAGTGACCTACCAGGG
>CAVJMX010000033.1:10619-25211 GCA_963650795.1 Bacteroidales bacterium H4 | reverse complement strand
CGGAAAAATATCAACCCAGACATCCTCCATTCGCTCAACTGTGCTTCCGGTTCTTTTCAGTTCGTGTCGGGTATCTACTACACGCGAAAAATAATAGTGATGATCTGTTTCATCCCAGTAAGTATGCAATTTCAAATGTGGCGGTAATTCTTGAGAAATGATTTTCAAAAATTTATCATAGTCCGTACGAACCATACCAATATCTATATCATCGTCCCAAGGAATAAAGCCTCCGTGACGGATTGCCCCAAGCAAAGTGCCGCCAAGCATGTAATACTTTAGATTATATTTGTCCATTATTGGCATGATATCGCACATAATCTGCCAAATGATCTCCTGAACTTCCGTGCGTTCTTCCTGTTTATACATATCTACAACCCTACTCTCCTATTTTCTTTACCTAGGATCAGTATTCAAATCATAGTGGCTCAGCTTGGACTCATCCACAGAGTTTGCATCGTACAAATCATGTTTGATTTTGGACGAAGAAATTTCCGGGGTTCTGGACAAATAAACAACATCAATTCCTTCTTCTTTTAGAAAGTCGAATTTTCCTGTCCAGTCGTCTCCCATCACAAACGTATCAATGTGATATTCCTTCATGTCCGAGCGCTTCTGATTCCAATTTTCTTCCGGAATAACTAAATCGACATAACGAATCGATTCTAAAAGCTGTTTTCTTTGTTCATAAGAAAAATAGGTTCTTTTCTGTTTACCATTCCAATTGAAGTCATCTGTAGAAAGTGCAACAACAAGATAGTCTCCTAGGGCTTTTGCTCTTCTAAGCAAGTTGATATGCCCATAGTGTAACAAATCAAATGTCCCGTATGTTATTACTCTTTTCATTACTCGATTTCCCCTTCTAAAAACTTTTGTGATTGCGGATGTCTATATAATCATCTTTTGAATCATTGAACTCACGCACTCTGCGCTGCTTCTCTTATTCTTCTTTGTCTCTCACATAGCTGTGGTAACTTAGCTCCGCATCTCTCATGCAGTGGTTCACACGATGAATAACCACCCTTAAGTCTTCCTATAGCACCTCTGTGCTCGGATGTTGAGTCTGCTTATTCGAGCCATAGTAGTGAACAAAATGTAGGGCAATAAAGACCTACCCTTCGGTCTCCCTATACCACCCCTCACCTAAAAATGTAGTAAATACAAGCCTTTCACCCCTGCCCTATAGTGACCGACCACTATCTTCACGCTGCCCCTTCTTTGCGGATCACGGCTCCGACGGTCTTCGCGAGTATCCTAAGATCCCTCCCGAAGTTCCAGTTCTGGATGTACTCCTGGTCGAGCTTCACGACTTCATCGAAGTCGGTGATGCCGCTTCTGCCGCTGGTCTGCCACATTCCGGTGATACCGGGTTTCATGGTGAGTCGGGTGCAGTGTCTGAGTTCATACTGCTCTACCTCGGAGACGAGTGGTGGTCTGGTGCCCACTAGGGACATGTCGCCTTTGAGTACATTCAGGAACTGTGGGAATTCATCGAGGCTGTAGTCGCGGATGAAATTGCCGATGCCTTTTTTATAGGTACCATCCGGCAGGATCCGGCTTCCGATGATCCGCGGATCATTGGTCATCTTGAACATCCTGTCATCGGACATCTGGTTCTGTTTCATCAGCGCAGCCTTGCGTTCCTCCGCATCCATGTACATACTGCGGAATTTGTAGAGGCGGAAGCGTCTGCCATTCTTCCCGACACGGACCTGGGAGAAGAATATGGGGCCGGGAGACTGTATATAGATCATAGGTCCAATGACGATACACAGGATACCGGTGATAACGCATCCCACGAATCCTCCGAGGATATCGAGGCATCTCTTCATGAACAGTTGTCTGGGGCTTGCGTAGTTCATCGTCGCAGTTAGGACTGAGGAACCGGCGAATTTCTCTATGATGAGCTTTCTGCCGGAGGCCTCGACGACCGGTGCAATCCGTAGATGTGTCACTACTCCCATCTCTAAAAACTGTGATATCAGTCTGTCTGCCACACTGTTTTCGCCGGTCAGAGAGATGAGCACTTCATCGACCCAGCCGGTTCTGGTATAATCGATCACGGTGTCGGCGGTAGCGATGACCTTATAATTGCCGATCTGCTGTCCTGCCATGTCCTCATCGATTACGGTGATGCCTAAGATCTCATAGGCATTGTACCAGCTCTTGGACAACTCTTTTACGAGCTCCTCGATCCGGTCCTTCATTGTCACAATGAGGAGGGAACGCTTCGCCACATTTCTACGATGTGTCCGTAAATATGCCTTCCACAGAAGTCTGGTACCGTAGCTGATAATCCAATAGAATACCATAGTCATATATAGTACATACCGGGAGAATATCTCAGCATTCTGGACTGTGACAAGATAGACTGCTGATACGGCAAATACCTCCAGTACCTGCTTGGAGGTCTGAACTGCTTCCCTCCAGTAGCCGCGTTTCAAGACGTTATGTAAGTTAGCAAAAGCCATCCCGATCAGTGCATCTACGAGCAACAGCACCAATGCCATTCCCGCATAGAGACTGTCTGCATACATGTTCTGCACACCGTGGCGGATGCAATATGCGATGTAGAAGGAAAGCTGAAGACAGATCATATCCAGGATCAGGAAATCTACATGCTTTAACCAGTCTTTTTCAGTTTTTTTATACATGACTTCCCCTTCCTACTGATAACTCTGTTTACTCTTCCGTTCCGTAATTCCCGTAATATTTACCGTAGTACTTGCCGTAATATTTGCCATAGTACTTACCGTAGTATCCCTTGCCTCCCATGTCGACCTTGTTCAGCACGCAGCCTAAGATCTTACAGCCGGTCATTGCCAGCTGGTCTTTGACTTTTTTGGCGAAGCGGTAGCTGATCTCGCCACAGGCGAGCACGATCACTGCACCGTCACAGAACTTGGATACAACTGCAGTATCAATGACGCTTCCCAGGGGCGGTGTGTCAATGATGACCATGTCGTACTTCATCCGGCATACCTCGATCATCTTCTGGAATCTGGTATTACCCAGCAGCTCACTGGGGTTCGGAGGCACCGGTCCGGCGAACAGCAGGTGGAAATTCGGGATATCTGTCTCGCAGATTGCTGCGTCCAACTCTACTTTACCAACTAAATAATTGGTCAGTCCGAAGCGGACTTTTCCCTTTTTATGTCTGCCTCGCATGACACTCTTACGCAGATCCGCATCGATGAGGATGGTCTTTTTCCCATTCTGTGCAAAAGATTTGGCAAGCTCATAGGACACGCTGCTCTTACCTTCGTTCGGCGTACAGCTGGTGATGCAGATGACTTTGATATTTTCTCCGGAAAATTCAATATTGGTACGAAGGGTCTTAAAGGCTTCCTTGGTACGGAAGTCCTGCTTTTCCTGTTTTAACTCAATGTTCTGCATCTTCCTGCTCCTTCTCCATATCTACGACCTGGATAGCCTCTTCCTCTGCCATTCTGGATTCGTGAACCTCTTCCTCTTCCTTCTGCTTTTTCGCCTTCTTTTTCTTCTCCACGGTATCGAAACCCGGGATGAGTCCCAGTGTGGAGAGCTCCAGATATTTTTCAATGTCCTCGGAAGATTTGATGGTATCGTCTAACAGATACTGCACTACGATAATTCCCGCAGCCACGACCATGCCGATGAGTGCTGCGATCAGTGTCCACTTCGGAACCGACGGCTCGCAGGGATCCTCGGGCAGATTTGCTTCATCCGCCACATTGACAGCTTCCACATCGGTGACATCCTTGATATGGATCGCCGCTGCATCCCGGATGCTGTTGGCTATGATCTGCGCGTTGGCAGGATTTGGGTCTTTCACAGTAATTGTAATAATTCTGGTATTGGACGTATTCTCTACGGTCACTCTGTTCTTCAGGCTCTCGTAGCTCTCATCCAGCTGGTAAGCAGCAATGACCTGCTCCAGTACGGTACGTCCCAGAATCAACTCCTCGTAGTCCTTGGTCAGCTGGCTTGCCAGCTGGGCATCGCTGTAGGTCATACTGTTCTCCGTACCCTTGCTGGTGGAGATATAGATGCTGGTGGTGGATTCATACTGCGGTGTAATTAAGAAAAAGCTGCATACAAATCCTAACGCACCTGTCACTACAGCCGCCAGGATAATGATCCAGAGCTTGTGCAGGAGCAGACCGAACAGATCCTGTAAGTCAATTTCAATTTCATCTTCCTGATAAGAAGTCTGCATGGTATTATTCCTCTCGTTGTACATTAATGAGCTCATGATTTATGCATGAGGAACCTCCGGGCATTGCCTCCCGTCAGTTCTGCTGCATAGACATCTCCGTATTTTCTGCGGAGGATCTCCGCACATTTCTCTATATAAGGAGCCCTTCCCTCCGGTCTGTGCGCATCTGTAGACACAAAATCCACCAGACCGTTTTTCAGCAGGCTCTTCACATTCTGTTTTGTAGTAAAACCGTTATCTCCGGTCACGGAAGCACAGTTGACCTGAATCAGTGCACCGACTTCCCTCATCCACTGAATTGCGCTGAATTTGCGTTCCATCAGGTTCCGGTATCGTTCCACATGGGCGATTACCGGCTGATAGCCGAATCCCAGAATCTCCCTGACCGCATTGCGGATGTATTTTTCTTCCGCATAGGGCTCGAATTCCGTAAGTACACAATTGGAATCTCCCAGGGTGATGATCTTACCTTCTTCCATCCATTCGAGCATTTCTTCTATGTAGTAATATTCTGTTCCCTTTTTGAGGGTGATATGGATGTCTTCGTCCACACACGCTTCCTGTACGAGGCGGATCCTCTCTTCCACTTTTTCAAGAGAAGGGTGTCCCTTACCGGGCATACAGTGTGGAGTGGCATAGATTGTCTTAATGCCTTCGTCCTCTGCTACCCGCAGCATGGCAAGTGTCATGTCCATGTTCTTCGATCCGTCGTCCAGCCCCGGCAGTATATGGGAATGAATATCTATATATTCCATGTAATGCTTCTCCTTTTTGATTCCGGCATAGCGCCTAGGCGCCATACCGGTCTCATAGAAACCACTCTACCTTTTTACAAAGCCATTAATTCAAATCGAATTTCATAAGGCCTTATGAAATCGAGTTCGTAAGATACTCTTAGAACTCGCCGGTCTTGGGTGCTTTCGTAGTGGTTGCTGTAACGTTAGCTGCATCAACTACCATGAATGCAACGGGAGAGAAGCTGGTGAAGGTACCGGTTACAGTGAGATCATCACCGAGAACGCCGGAGCCAACTACTTCCCAGGTATAAGGTGCGTTGGGCTGTCTGTGAAGAACATAGACCATATCACCCTTTTTGGTGTTAGGAACCTTGAAAGGAATCTGAACACCGCCTGCAGGGATCTCTCCGCTGTAGGAAACGTCAACTGCTGCTACCAGTTTAGCGCTGGTAGGAACGTTTAAGTCTTTCAGCACGGATTCTGTGGAGGTTACGGATACAACCTGATTAGCAAGCTGCTCGGAAGGAACTGCTACAGAAACTGCTGCTACGGAAGTCTCAACTTCCTTTGCTGCTGCTACAACGTCAACGCCGGCAGCGGTCTTTACAACGGGATCAGCCTCAGGGCTGTTTGCTGCAAAGGTAGGAACTGCCATTGCTACGGTCATAACTGCAACTAATAACAATGCATATACTTTTTTCATTGGGCATTTATCTCCTTTCGTAGAGTATAGAATGGCTTCTATATATAAACGGCTGTTTCCGGCCGGTTATACCTGATAAAGTTAATCTACTTCCTCGTAGAATACGTCGAGGATCAGCTGATACAATGCGTCGTCATCTACGTTGAACTCCGCATATTCCTCTCCCTTGACGACTTCACCTTCAATCGTATAAATGTTGTCGGTATCAAAGGAGCTGTTCATATATTCGGTGCACAGGTACACTGCCTGATCCAGGCTGATACTGGTCACCATCTGTTTCTCCGCGGTCTGATACAGCTTCACCGGGAGGCTCAGATCCTGCTTCATGCCCTGCTTAAGCTGGTTGACAAAAGCAACGGCATAGGTCTTCTGTCTGGCGATTCGCTTATTATTGGAAGCGATATCTGTGGATTGATAGTCGCGGTCATGGACAAAATGGTATGCCAGATCGCCCTTCAGTGTCACAGTGGTCCCCGCGGTGAAAAGCTTCGGCTGCATCGCCGCCAGATCCTCCGGCACAGTCACGGTGACTCCGCCTACCGCATCGTTTAAATCTGCGATGCTGTTCATGGATAATGCACAATACCCGTGAATCGGCAGTCCGTAAAACAGATCGGACACCGCCTGTTCCATGAGCTGACAGCTCCAGTCCCTGCCGTTACCGTAAGCATATTGCAGTGCCAGCTGTTCGGTCCGGTCCTCCACGTAACTGCCGTCGGTAGCATATACATGTACCGACACCATGGAATCTCTGGAGATATTGATGAGTTTTATGGTCTTCGCCTCATCATCCAGCACTGCCAGGATCACGCAATCTGCCTGTCCTGCCTTACCGGGCGTCTTCTCCTTCGCAATGCCGTCTCTGCTGTCAATTCCCAGGCAGAGAATATTCATGAGGTTGTCTTTATATTGGTAAGTCTTACCGTTGTAACGGATCTGACCTTCCTGCAATTCATAGGACTCTTCCGCTTCCTGTGTTCCGGAGGTTTCCGAATCTTTCTCATTTGCTGCCTCCTGCATCGCCTGTGCGGCATCAGTACTGTTGCCCTGGGCATGGTGAAGCAGGCTGGCGCGACCGGTGGATCTCCACACGTTGACAAGGATCACTGCGATCACGGCAAGGATTGCTAATAGTGCCAGCAGGATTCCCAGCGCGCATAAGATCTTCGTGCGGACACGCTTTCTGTGCCGGATAACATGCTGTCTGTTGTACTCCGCGGCTTTCCTTCCGGTCAGCTGAGATTCGTCTCTGTCATCTTCTAACGGAATCTCTATTCGATTGTCTATGCGGTTATCTCTGCGGTCTTCCTTCTTCATAGACGGTCTCCATTATTCTGCGCTCTCCGCCTCTGTGCCGGGCTCTCTGTCCGTCAGTACCGCCTGCACCAGGAGGCGGTTATTCGGCTGGCTACCGATGCAGGTCACCAACGTGATGATCTGATCATCCTTTGTCACAGTCATATCTTTATCAATATTCGCGCTCATGTCCCGGGTGCTGAATACAGAATCCAGGTAGCTCTGATAGACATCCGGATCCGCGAAATCAAAACTGTACAGCAGATGTCTGTCGTCGTAGATGTGTTCTGCGAAAATGGTGTAGTGCAGCACTTCCTCCGGCAGATAGATCAGTACTTCTCTGTTGGCATCAAAAAAGTCCGGATCTTCAAATTTATGTAACTGGGCGAACATGGAACCGTTTTTCATGTTGTGCCCATAGATTACGGTATTATTATCTGTAAAGTCCTTACTGTTGAGGTTCTCGGTGTAGATACATCCGGGATACCCGTAGGAACCGTCAATATTGTGCATGAGATAATAGGAATTGTCGGATGCATGCTGCAGGATTGGATAGTCGATATCCGTACCGGGCACTGTAATCCAGGCATATACGTCCGGATTCACTGCCTGAAGCTCCTCGAACTTCACGGGAATGACTTCGCTCTGCTCCTCTGTTGCAGTCTCAGTCTCTGCCGTCTCCGTTGTCTTCATGCCTGCCAGCATTTCGTTGATCTCATCCTCGGTCATGGCTGCCTTGGCTTCCTCGGTGCCCTGTTCGGTGCTTTCCACCGTGCTCTCGGTCGTTGCACTCTCCTCCGGATGATGATAGATGATATTAGAAATTCCGCTCACTATAAAGTACGCAGCAATCAGACCTGCTGCCCCTGCTACAGCGGACATTATCTTTCGTTTCATAGTTAATAAATTCCCTTCCTGAATCCCCCAGATAATCTTATCAGTTCTGAATTTTATCAGCTCTGAATTTCCGTCTACGTTTTAACATGCTTTTCAAGTCTGTTTTAAACGTAAATATTATATACGCTTAAAGCCGGTATTGTCAATACTTTGGGAGATAGATAATAAAATCGTAAATTGTGCCGGGGACAAACACTACAGAAGGGATATTACTTGGAGGGTATACATGAGAAAAACATATGACCGTCTGGCAACAGGCGAACGTATTCGTCAGAAAAGGAATCTGCTGGGGTTCACCCAGGATGAAATGGCGGAAAAAATAGACCGTGCTTCTAAATATTATGCTGACATCGAACGCGGCAGCTGCGGAATGAGTGTGGAAACTCTAATGGCTCTGTCTGAAAATTTAGATCTTACAATCGATTATATTATTTATGGAATAGATAGTAATAAAAACGGATACCCCAACGAAACCGCTGAAGTATCCGCTATTTTAACGATGTTAAATAATTCCGAACAAAGAGAACGTGATTACGCTCTCCGTCTTCTGAAGCTTTTTCTTGCTTCCAGAAAATAGAGCTTACTTTAAATTAAGTTAATTAAATCCAAATAACTTCTGGCAAATCTTATATCCTTCTACCGAGATCTTACGGCCGCCTCTGCCGGGCAGATTCATGGTACCTCCCATGATGCCGTTTCGCATCCACAGATACAGGCGCTTGTCTTTTCCCTTCAGATACTCCCACAGTTCTTTCTTTTTCTCCAGATTTTCAGGAGTACCGGAACGGATCAGCAGTACGGAGGATACCGTCATAATGATCTCTAAGTAATTGCGCATATACTGATACAGACGTCTGTTTTTGACCAGTTCTGCTTTTCTGCCTACCAGGTAATCGATCATCAGCTTGGTCACACGGATCTGCTGGTCGATCCTGGAGATCATAACCTTCTCATTCACGGACTGGTCCTGTCTTCCTATATAATATCTGTAGAAATTCACATCCAGATAATACATGTTCTTCACATAAGGGAGCGGCTCAAATACATACAGATTATCCACATAGAAAGTATGCTCGGGAAGCTTCAGTCCACATTCCTGTAACAGTCTGGTACGGAAGATCACGGAATGCATCAGTATGTAGTGTCCCTTCAGAAAATGATGGCAGTCCGACCAGGTGAACATCTTCTCCACCGGCAGAATATGACGGTACTGAATCACCTTTTTGCGTCGCTCGCCTTCTTTTTCATAGACATAGTTGCTGATCAGCATATCCAGCGCCTGACCGCCTCCTGCCAGTTCCCGCAGAGTATCCAGGATCTTAAAATATGCATCCTGTTTTACCCAGTCATCGCTGTCCACTACTTTGAAATACAGTCCCGTGGCATTGGCGATTCCGGTGTTCACTGCGGAACCGTGTCCGCCGTTCTCCTTGTGAATGGCACGGACGATGGTCGGAAACTGTGCCTCGTATTCATCTGCGATCTCTGCGGTACGATCCTTAGTGGATCCGTCATCAATGATCAGGATCTCTACATCCTCGCCGCCAATGAGCAGAGAGTCAATACATTTTCTCATATACTTTTCAGAATTGTAACAGGGAATTGCTATGGAAAGTAATTTCATATCGCTGTCCTTTCTTATATATATAATGATACCGGGGTCAAAAGGTCTAAGCCCACATGAGCCTGCTCATAAGTAGGTGCAAGACCTTGGGTAGGATCGTTCCGTGCTGTCAGCCTTCCTCTCGAGGGATCCCAAGCTGCATGCTTAAACCCTTCGCATAGGCTGCAAATGCCGAAGGAATGGGATATCTGTCTTTCGTCTCCCGGGGTTCAATATAGATCCAGTCTGCAGAATCCGGTCCCACCTTCTTCGGTGCGAGCTCATCCACCCGGATGAGGTATCCCTTCATATGCCATTCTCTGTGGGAGAAAATATGCTTTGCATCCTCTAACGGCTGGATCCTGAGTACCTGCAGTCCATTCTCTGTCAGATATTCCTTCACTTCTTCCGCCGTACAGAAGCCCTTCATGGACGGGAACTCATACATTCCGGCGAGCAGCCCCTTCGCAGGTCTCTTGTGCAGCACCGTCAGTTCCGCATCCCGGATGATGAGAATGGTCTTCTCTTCTATGGTCCGTTCCTTTGCCTTTGCCTTATTCGGGTACTGTTGCTGCGTTCCATCTTCATATGCCAGACAGATCTGCCTAAGCGGACACTCCTCACAATGAGGGGCACCGTTTGGAATACACACACAGGCTCCGATCTCCATCATCGCCTGATTAAAATCCCCGGGTCTGTCCTTCGGGATGATCTCCCACAGATCCTTTTCCACGGACTTTTTCACCTTGTCCTCGGAGATACATCGGTCATCCTTGCGTATTCTGGAGATCACTCTGAGTACATTACCATCCACCGCCGGATTCGGTCTGCCGTAGGCAATGGAGGATATGGCTCCCGCCGTATAGCTTCCGATTCCTTTTAGTTTCAGCAATTCTTCGTAAGCCTCAGGCATTCTGCCGCCGTAATCTTCCATGATCTGGATTGCCGCTTTCTGTAAGTTACGGACTCTGTTGTAATACCCAAGCCCTTCCCACAGTTTTAAAAGTGTCTCCTCCGGGGCTTCCGCTAACGCTGCGATATCCGGCAGAGTATCCATAAATCTCTGGAAATAAGGCTTCACCGCTTCCACTCTGGTCTGCTGTAGCATGATCTCAGAGACCCATACACGATAAGGTGTAGGCAGCTCTCTCCAGGGAAGGATTCTACGATTATTATCATACCATTTTAAAAGTGGTTTGGGAATCGCACGAAGGTCACCTTTCCTAAAGATTTCCTTAATATCTGTTAAATTTTCTCTGATGTCTATCTCAGACGATTGCATTCAAACTTCTCCATGGTGAGCAGGCAGCTTTTCAGTTCTTCATAACGCTCCTCCGTCTCACCGTCATTTACTTCGATATCGCAGGCGATTGCCATGGTCGTGATCATCTCATTGGTGATACGATGGTGTAAGCCTGCCAGAATATTCAACTTCTCTTCATAAGAATCCGCATCCAGGAATTCCAACACCAGCGGATCCAGTGCGGGCTCCTCTTCTCCTGTAGCTACAGCTTGCTCTTCCATAGACTGCGACGGTACGGATGTGGGCTGTGCTGCCTGAGTTACTGAGCCCTGCACCGCTGTCGCCGGTGCCCCACTCACCGCGTCAGTCTCCCGCGTCTGTCTGTCCGCGTCCGCTCCCTGCAGTTCAAACCGGAATCTCTGCTGTACCTCGGGGTATTTGACCTTATCCACTTCGCTTGTGAACATGGCAAGCGGTCTGGCATAAGTCTTAAAATCTCCGTACATTGCCTGATAGATCACCAGCTGCTCCCCGGTCTCCGAATGCTGTGCTATCGTAACGATCTGATACAGGTTCCCCTTAAAATGTTTATATATCTCATGTGGTTTGGGAATAAATGTCATCTGTCCTTCTCCTTTTTAAGCGCCTCTGCGGCATATGGTAACAGTATAACCCCTATTCTGAAAAATGTCATGTCTCCCTTAAAAATATTCCGAACCGGCTGCCTCCACCGCTGCCTTCAGCCCAAGCGCCGACATTCTGGTCGCACCGTTGCCCCAGATGATCATCTGCTCCAGTGCATCGGAGGTCGCCACCGTAACACGGTATTTCTGCGGTTTTGCTCCCAGTTCATGTGTGGTACGTTCAATATACTGATCCGCGGTCTCCGCTTCCTTCGTATAGACTACTTCTATATTATGATATTTCATGGTGGATCCGGGGTTGCCCTTCACCTTATAGGCATCATAGACCAGTATCAGCCGGCATCCCTGATATCCCTGATAGTTACACAGGATGTCCATTAATTTGTCTCTGGCGCTGTCCAGGTTGATCTTCGACAGTTCTTGTAGTTCGGGCCATGCGAAAATAATATTATAGCCGTCCACTAACAGATATTCCTCCGGTTTTTCCTGCGGAATTACTTTGGTCTTCGGTGTCCCTGCACTGTCTGCCAAGCTTCCCGTATAACTGCTCCGGCTGCCGGAGGAAGTATGGTATCTTCGGAATCTGTGGGGATCTTCCGCCTTTTTCCCATAGGTCTGCCGGAAGATCTCTTCGATCTCCTCCTGGGATATGACACGTTCCGTACCGCCTCCCGTCTGGCGAGCCGCTCTCTGTTTACTGTTCACTGCCTGCATTCCCTGTGCGGCATCCTGCGTCTCTTCCTGCTCCTCCGCTTCCGGTACCCAGCCACTCTCCACGTGGGCGTATTCCGGCACCTGATCCCAGGGTACCTGGAATCCGGCTCCGTGAGCACAGAAGACGGAACCTGTGGGATTCGCAACATCCGCCTCCGGATCGTAATTCGTCTGCGCCATCACTTCTTCGGTGTTATGGCAGGGTTCATATCCCTGCAGGCTGCAGGACAGTCTCCCGTGCCCTTTGGTATAAGAAGCTACTTCTCTGGCGTAATCCCGCATAGTTGCCACAGGAACACTTCCTGTCAGAATACTGTTGTCCCCTTCCGTCTCGGGAGGATCAAACCGTCCGTTCATCCTGGTGATATCCGACATCGCTCTGCCGAGATTCTCCGTGGGCACTTCCAGCCGATAGGAAAACCACGGCTCTAAGAGAATGCTTTTCCCGCTGCGGAGCCCCTGGCGGATCGCACGATAGGTCGCCTGTCTGAAATCCCCACCCTCGGTATGCTTGGTGTGTGCTTTCCCAGCGATCAGCAGTATCCGCAGATCTGTGATCTCCGATCCGGTGAGCACTCCCACATGCCTTTTTTCTTCCAGATGGGTCAGTATCAGTCTCTGCCAGTTTCTGTCCAGCATGTCCTCACTGCACAGTGATGCAAACTGCAGTCCACTGCCCCGCTCCCCGGGTTCTAATAACAGATGTACCTCGGCGTAATGCCGCAGGGGTTCAAAGTGACCAATGCCCTCCACCGGCTCTGCCAGCGTCTCCTTATATACAATACTTCCCGCATCGAATTCCACGTCCAGTCCAAACCGCTCCCACAGGATATTTTTCAGAATCTCCATCTGCACCTGTCCCATGACCTGCATATGGATCTCTCGTTTTTCCTCCTGCCACAATACATGTAACTGCGGCTCCTCCTCTTCCAGCTGCCTGAGTTTCCCCAGTGCAGTCACCGGATCCGTCTCCAGCGGGAGCATAAGTCTGTAGGTCAATACCGGTTCCAGTACCGGCACCAGGTTCTCGCTCTCGTATCCCAGTCCCTGTCCGGCAAAAGTCTTCGTCAGTCCCGTGACTGCGCAGACCTCTCCTGCCATCACGCTGTCCGCAGTCTCATAGCTTCCTCCATTGTAGAGTCTCAGCTGATCCGCTTTTTCCTCCCAAGTCTCGTCACCGGCTCCGCTTCGTTCGTTTCCGATCATCATTTTGACCCGAAGCGTTCCTCCGGTGACTTTCAGATATGTCAGGCGGTTCCCCGCCGTATCTCTGCCGATCTTATAGACTCTGGCGCCGAACTCCTCTGGATATTCCGGTTCCGGCAGGTACTGTGCCAGCCCGTCCAGCAGCTGTTCTATCCCTTCCTGTCTGAGCGCCGATCCGAAAAAGCAGGGGAACAGCTTCCGCTCTGCTACCGTTATTGCTATGCTTTCCGGCTGCAAGGTTCCGGTCTCCAGATATTCCTCCATCAGTGCATCGCTGCACATGGCGGCATGCTCCAGCTCCTGTTCCCGTGCCTGCGCCTGGTTCTGGTCACACGTTAATTCCCGTGCCTGCGCCCGGTTCCCGGCCGCTTCTGCCGTTTTCTGTGCACTGATATTTTCAATGGTAACTATATTACCGTCCAGCTTGTTTTGCAGCTCGGTCAATATTTTCTCCCTCTCAGTGCCAGGCTGATCCATTTTATTGACAAACAGGATGACCGGCACATCATATCTTTTTAACAGCTTCCACAGCGTATATACGTCTCCCTGTACACCGTTGCTTCCGTCGATCACCAGAATTGCTGCATCCAGCACCTGAAGTGTGCGTTCCATCTCCGCAGAGAAATCCACATGTCCCGGGGTGTCTACCAACGTGATATCCACATCTTTCCAGTGGATCCTCGCCTGCTTGGAGAAGATCGTAATGCCGCGTTTCCTTTCCATCTCCCCGTTATCCAGGAAAGCATCTCCATGATCCACTCGCCCTGCTTTACGTATGGTTCCGCAGGTATATAAAAGTCCTTCCGCCAGTGTCGTCTTGCCGGCATCAACATGTGCCAGAATTCCTATAATTAATTTCTTCATGTCTATCGTCAATCCTTCTATGAGCGTTTCTCACGAATCCCTGTATTTCGCACAATTCATTCTCATTACTATCTACGATACTATATTTTTGCACATTTTCCAACCGGAAACTTACTTCTAAATTCTTCTCTGATATCTTTTCTAAACTTGACACCGCCGTGATAAAGCACTATAGTAAATAGGCAAATATAATATTCCGCTAGGGGAGCACATCGCTGAGATTGAAGTGCTGTAAAACTATGCCATCACTTCTAACCCTCACTACTTGAACCGGATAATACCGGCGTAAGGAAGCATAGATTTCATGCAGTTATCGTCTGCATGTACACTGCTGATAACAGTGTATGAGAACCGTACATTTTAAGAGTGCCGTTCAAGACTGTAATTTTTGCATGGATACGATGTTGTCCCTCCTCGCGCATACGAAGGAGGTTTTTTTATGTTGTACAATGTTGTTGTGAATGACTGGGGCGAGACAACCTATGTC
>CAVJMX010000033.1:0-10609 GCA_963650795.1 Bacteroidales bacterium H4 | reverse complement strand
GGGGAGCACATCGCTGAGACTGAGTTCTGTATGGACTCTGACCCTCACTACTTGAACCGGATAATACCGGCGGAAGGAAGCAGGAATTTACATAAAAGACCAAAGCAGCAGTATGCTGTTTTCGTTGTATGTAGATACGGTGTGGTTCCTCCTCGCGCAAACGAAGGAGGATTTTTTTATGTTGTACAATGTTGTTGTGAATGACTGGGGCGAGACGACCTACGTCCCCACCGCCCTGGGTAATACCCTGTTGGTGGTATTGCTGGTCGTACTGTTGGCTGCCGCTGTTTTATTTGCCCACAGGCAGAGACATAAGACTGATGCCGCAGACAGTGATCAAAAGATGGCGCACGGCAAGCTGACCGCAAAGCAGCTGGCATTCTGTGCCATGGCAATCGCCCTCGGCACCGTACTGTCTAACATCAAGCTGTTCCATTTCCCTACCGGCGGTTCCATTACCCTGCTGTCCATGCTGGTGATCTGCCTGCCCGGTTACTGGTTCGGTCTCGGTGCAGGTATTGCCACCGGTGTAGCTTACGGTGTACTCCAGCTTCTCATCGATCCCTATGTATTGTACCCCATGCAGTTGATCGTGGACTATATTCTCGCTTTCGGTGCTCTGGGATTGTCCGGGCTCTTCTCCAATGCGAAGTTCGGACTGCTGAAAGGATATATCACCGCTGTGCTGGGCAGATATGTGTTCGCCGTGATCTCCGGATGGATCTTCTTCGGTGCGTATGCCTGGGAAGGCTGGGATCCCCTGCCCTACTCCCTCGCCTACAATGCGATCTATATCTTCTCCGAAGCAGCACTGACATTACTGATCCTGTCCGTGAAACCAGTGCAGAATCTGTTTTCGAAATTAAAACAGATGGCTTTGAATGATTAGGTAAATTGAGAGTTTACGCGAGCAATGAGCCGCGCATAGGCATAGTGAAGACAGCGATGGGCGCTTGCGCACAAATCGCTGTCTTTACTTATGCCGTGATGCGGCGAACGCCGCGATATGAAATAAGATTGGCAGCGCCTTTTGCTGACAATCTTATGAATAGCGTGGCTCATTGCGGAGAACTGCCAATAAATGTGGCGCGTCCTTTGCGACACATTTATGAATTGGGTGCGTGGCTCGTAACGTAGGGCTGCCGTAGGCCAAACAAGTTCCGCCTGTGCCCATTATTTTGCCTCAGCGTGGGCACAGGAGACAGGATCAAGCTTCTCTGTGCCCTTCTTCCGCCTCAGCGTGGGCACAGGAGGCAGGATCAAGCTAGTCTGTACCCTTCTTCCGCTTCAGCGTGAATAGTTTGTGGGTATGGGAAGCTTGTTTCGTTGCTGATACCCACGCTGTGAAAAATTTGTGGGTATGAGAAGCTTGTTTTGCTGCTGATACCCACGCTATGCTTTCGTAGCTCTCCAGTTTGGTTTAAAAACCCTAAAAACAATGAATTCCGTACAAAAAAGTTCCTAAATCAGGAATTTTTGTACGGAATTTCTTCATTTTGCACGCTCAGCGAAAATAACAGCTTTTTACATGACAAAATCTCCTGTTTTTGTATTTTTTTAGCAAAAAACGGTGTTTTTAATACAAACAGAACTCCCCGAGCGGCCGACGGTCGCCCTTCGTTACGAGCCATGCACTCAATTCATAAATGTGTCGCAAAGGACGCTCCACATTTATTGGCAACCATCCGCAATGAGCCACGCTATTCATAAGATTGTCAGCAAAAGGCGCTGCCAATCTTATTTCATATCGCGGCGTTCGCCGCATCACGGCAAAAGTAAAAACCGTGATTTGTGAGCAAGCTCCCAATCACGGTTCTTATTTTGCCTATGCGCGGCTCATTGCTCGCGTAACTTTCAATTTATTTCGTATTCTTCATAACATCCTTATTCTTCACAAGGTAATCGATCAATGATACCACAGTGAGGATCAGTGCGATCCACATAATAATATCGGTGAGGATCTGCAGCTGCGGGAAATTAGCGATCATCAGGCAGATCATAACCATCTGGAAGGTGGTCTTGAACTTGCCCCAGTAGCTTGCGGCAATGACTACGCCGTTGTCGGAGGCGATCAGGCGGAACCCGCTGATGATGAATTCTCTCGCGATGATGATGATAACCACCCAGGCAGGGATGCGGTTCATCTCGATCAGTGCGATCATGGCGGAGCATACTAACAGCTTATCCGCCAGCGGATCCATGAACTTACCGAAGTCTGTGATCAGATTGTATTTCCTGGCGATCTTGCCGTCGATCAGATCCGTCAGGCTGGCGATGATGAAAATTGCCAGTGCGATCAGATCCGTCACGAAGGTATTGTCGCCGAACCATCCGGCATGCCCTCCCAGCAACAGAAGAATAAACGGTACGATCAGGATCACACGAAAAATAGTCAGCTTGTTAGGCAGATTCATTTTAGTCATGATATATCTCTCCTATCAGATCATATTCATTGGAATCGGTGACCAGAACCTTGACAAAATCTCCGGTCATCAGATTCGCTGAAGTATTCACGAACAGATAGCCGTCCACATTGGGGGCATCTCTGTAGGTTCTCGCAACATAAGTCTCTTCCTCCGCAACCTTGCCCTCGATCATTACGGTCAGGATGTGTCCTACCATATCTTCCGCCTTGTCAAATGCGATCGCCTGCTGCAGTTCCATCAGCTCATCCCTGCGGGATTCTTTCACCTCCTGCGGCACCTGATCTTCCATGATGGCAGCGGGAGTATCTTCCTCCTGAGAATAGGGGAATACACCCAGACGGTCGAATTCCATCTCATTCACAAAACGATACAGCTCCTCGAAATCCTCCTGGGTCTCTCCGGGGAAACCGCTGATCAGCGTGGTCCTTAAGCAGATATCGGGGATTTTCTCACGGAGTTTACCAATAATGGCACGAAGCTCCGCCTGGTCGGTACGTCTTCCCATGCGCTTTAACACATTGTCGGAAGCATGCTGGATGGGAATATCCAGATAATTGCATACCTTGGGTTCCGCTGCAATTGTATCGATCAGTTCGTCCGTGATCTCCTCCGGATAGCAGTATAAAATACGGATCCAGTAGATTCCGGGAATCTGTGCCAGCTCATGTAAAAGCTTCGGCAGTTCCTTTTTGCCATACAGATCCACACCGTACAGTGTGGTCTCCTGGGCCACCAGAATCAGCTCCCGCACGCCCTTATCTGCCAGCTCCCGTGCTTCCTTGATGAGGCTTTCCATGGGAACACTGCGGTAATTGCCTCTGACCTTCGGAATAATGCAATAGGTGCAGTGCTTGTCACAGCCCTCTGCAATTTTCAGATACGCAAAATGTCCGCCTGTAGTGACTACCCGGTTGGTCTCTGTCACAGGGGCGGCATTGATGTCTTCGTAATGATTCTGTTTCTGTCCTGCAAGGATCTCCTCCAGGGCAGCTACGATCTCGTCGATGGCAGTGGTTCCGATAATGGCATCCACCTGGGGGATCTCCTTCTGGATCTCCTCGCGGTAGCGCTGTGCCAGACATCCGGCTGCGATCAGGGCCTTGACCTGTCCGCTGTCCTTCAGCTCTCCCATCTGCAGTAACGTATTGATACTTTCTTCTTTGGCATCACCGATAAAGCAGCAGGTGTTGACTACTACAACATCTGCCTCTGCTTCATCGTCCGTGAAGGTATAACCTTTTTCCTGGAGCATGCCAAGCATCTTCTCAGAATCTACGAGATTCTTGTCACAGCCCAGGGATACAAACAATATCTTCATGTGTCTTATGCTTCCTCATCATCTCCAAGGATCTTGATCTTGCCCTGATTCAGCTCTTCCACTGCGATGGACAGCGGCTGATTCACCTTGGCAGTTACCAGAGGCTCTTCTCCTGCGATGAGCTGTCTTGCTCTCTTGGCAGTAGCCATAACGATAGAATAACGGCTGTTGACTACAGGTGCTTCACCGGGTTCTACTTCACTGTTTACTACTTTCATTAAATCGGTATAAGAGGGATGTAACATTTTATTTTGCTCCTTTCGCGAAACCCTTCAGTTCCTCTCTGATCTCTTTGATAAAATCTATGCGACGGGACGGGACATTTTTCGCCGCTTCCACATACTTTTGCACTGCTGCTGCGCACTCGTCCAGATCGTCATTCACTACTATATAATCATAGGCATCCATGCCTTCTGATTCTTCATAAGCCCGTGCCAGTCTCTGTGCGATCACATCGGCTGTCTCGGTTCCTCTGCCCACCAGTCTCTGCTTAAGCTCGTTGGCACTAGGAGGTGTGACAAATAATAACAGGCTCTCCGGGAACTGTTCCTTAATCTTCATGGCTCCCTGAATCTCGATCTCCAAGATCACATCCTTGCCCGCCTGCATCTGCTCTTCCACATAAGCCTTCGGAGTTCCGTAATAATTGCCGCAATATTGAGCATACTCGATAAATCCGTTTTTTGCAATATTTTCTTCAAATTGTTCTCTGGTGCGGAAGAAATATTCTCTTCCGTCCTCCTCACCTTCTCTGGGTCCTCTGGTAGTCATGGAAATGGACAACGCATAATTGTCATATTCCGATAACAGCTTATTCACCAGTGTTCCTTTGCCGGCTCCGGAGAACCCGGAGATTACCATCAATATTCCCTTATTCTGCATCTTCTTCACTGTCCTCTTTTTCTTCATCTGCCCACAGAGCCTGCGCTCTTCCCGCAATGGTCTCGGGGAGCAGCGCCGACAGGACGACCTGGCTGTTCTCCATGACCAGCACCGATTTCGTCTTGCGTCCCTGGGTGGCATCGATCGCCTGTCCCGTCTCCTTTGCCTTCTGCACCAGACGTTTGATGGGTGCTGCCTCGGGGCTTACGATGGCGATGATCTTATCCGTATTTACAATATTGCCAAAGCCTATATGGATCAGTCGGTTCATTGTGTCACCTTTTATTCGATATTCTGTATCTGTTCGCGAACTTTTTCAATCTCGGTCTTAAGCTCAATGGCACAGTTGGAGATCTCCAGGTCATTCGACTTGGACAGGATAGTGTTGGCTTCGCGGTTCATCTCCTGTGCCAGGAAGTCTAACTTCCGTCCGATGCTGCCGCCTGCTGTCAGTGTATTCTTCGTGGTCTCGATGTGGCTGCGCAGTCTCACGAGTTCCTCATCCACGCATACTTTATCTGCGAAAATGGTCACTTCCGTGAGCAGTCTTCCTTCATCCACTGTAGTATCACCCAACAGTTCCTTCACTCGCTCCTCCAGCCTCTGACGGTACTCTGAAATGATCTGCGGCGAACGCTCCGTGATGAAATCCACCAGCTTTAGCATACCATCCAGCTTGGCAATCAGGTCATCTCTTAAATGCTCGCCCTCGGTGATCCGGGTCTGTACGAACATCTCACAGGCACCCTTTAAGGCTCTCTGCAGTTCTTTCCACAGCTCTTCCTCATCGATATCCTGCTCTTCCATGACGAATACGTCCGGATACTTGGACAGGGTGGACACACGGATATCGCAGTCTAAGTCAAAATCGCTTGCCATCTGCTTCAGGTATCCCAGATACTCCTCTGCCAGTTCCTTATTGTAACGGACGCTGGAAGTATTCTCTGAAAAATCCTCGTACGTAATGAACAGATCTACTTTACCTCTGGAAATGTAATTCTTCAGCTCACTGCGGATCGCAGATTCAAAATAATTCAGCTTCTTCGGCATTTTGATGTTCACATCAAGGTAGCGATGATTCACAGACTTCATCTCTACGGTAAACTTTCTGTTGTTCTCGGCAGTCTCACATCTGCCAAATCCCGTCATACTCTTGATCATAGCTTCTCCTGTTATAAGTGTGCAGTGCGAAACAATCCTCCCCAATATTCGCATATCGTGGGATTATCATATTATAGAATGTTCCGGTTGTTCCCGTCAAGTAAATCGTGCGCATGACCCGGTTTCTGACTATTCTTCTTACTATTTTTCTTACTGTTATCCTTATCAGCAGTCTTGTCCTTGCCTGCTTTGCCGCGGTTGATCTCCTGCTTCGCAGCATTCAGTCTATTCTGTATTTCCGCATTGGATTTTCTGGCACCGGCCGAAGGTCTGTCATTCTGCGCTTCGTTCTGCCCGTTATGAATCCCCTTTGCCTGCTCACGTTCCTCTAACAGTGCCTGCTCCAGACCGGGATAGAATTCTACAAGTCTGCGCTTCATGGCATTGGCGAGACGGATGCGTGCCTTTCCGTTATCGGTACGGCACATTCTGACGAAAATGTTCTGGCTGTTTTTCGCCTGTACATAGCATTCACAGACTTTGTATGCCTCCAGACATTTCGTACGGATATCGGTCTCAGCTTCGTCTGTCAGTTCACATTTCCCCAGAGCTGCCGCGCTTTCCTGTAAAGCTGAGATCATTCGGTCAAATTCCTGTGTATTGGCTTTCTTCTTAGGAACATTTCTCAGTTCTTCTACGTCCAGATCAAAGTCCACGCTGTCATAGACACGCTTTTTCAGCTTCTGTATCTTCCCTGCCAGATTATTGTTTTCAAGTCTCTGGTTGACCTCAGCCTCTTTCCTCAGCTTCTGCTCAATATTGTACTTGTCAATATTTGCCTGATCCTTGATGGTATCTGACCTGAACAGGAATAATTTAGGATCCATCGATACCTCTTTTGCTTCCTTCAGCTCCTTTGCCTTGGCAGTTCTCTGCTCCTTCAGCGCATTCTGTCCGGCAATCAGTGCTGACTGTCGGTCTGCCTCCAGCTTCTCTAACTGTGTCTGATAATTCTTCTCTGCCTCAGCCTTGCTGTTGTTCATGCCATCGACCAGCTCTGACGGTACTTCCTGCTTCGTCTGCTGTGACAGCTTCTCTGTAATCTGCGCCATAGAGGCACTATACTGTGCATCCGCTTCGTAGATTTTACTTTTGGCACTGTTATAATTGCCCAGAGACTCCTTCATCTGTGCGATCTGCTTCTCCAGAGGAGATTCTGCATTCCGGTCCTGACCGTTGATGCTCTCATTCAGCATATTAATGGCTTCGATCGTCTGGTCGATGCTGTTATTAATATCATCCAGCTTCTTTTTATTCTCTGCCTGCTTCTTCTCCAGCTCCTGCTTTTGTTCTGCAAGATTCCTCTCGAAGCGCTCATTTTCCTCACGGGACTTACGCACAGATTCTTCATGCTGTTCTTCTATATGGATCAGTGTCTGCTGATATTTCTGTTTTGCTTCCTTGATTTTATCATTATATTCGTTCTGGACAGCCCAAGAATCCTTTGCAAGCTTCTCTGCCCCGTTCGTATCGAGATCCTTCAGCTCCGCCTCCAGCTTATTGATATGCCTTGCCCAGTGATCTTTCATTTCCATTTCCAGGCGTGCCTGATCCATTCCGGCCTGTCTGTCGATCTTCTTCTGTTCCTCTTCGATCTTCTGCTTCGGATCCGTATCCTGTAGGATCTTCTGTTTCTGTGCCTCGATCCACTGATTAATCAGGATATCCTTGGCTGCTCTTCTGACGCGGATCAGGTCTTCTCTCTGTGCTTTTTGTTCTTCTGTATGATTTTTCTTTGGCATATCGTTTTCTCCTTCCGTTATCGGGTCTTTTACCCCTGACATCAAACCTATTATACACCCAAAGAGTGACAAAAGGTGGACAAACACGAATAATTTCCTGTTTTACTTCCACTCATCATAATGCTCCAGAAAATGATGCTTCACTCCGTCCTCTTTGTAGGCGATGATCGTGCGTAAGTTTACATTCTCCACACTCTTGAAAATGTTCCCTTCGATAAAGGGATTGGTCTGCTTCAGCGAAGCAATCAGGTTCTTGATCTCCATTCGCTTGGAAGGACTGCTGCCGTCGGTACGGCAGGTAGTACAGGTGTCGGTAAACCGGCACGCGCACTGGATAAAATGCAGATCGTTATAATCTCTCCAGTGCTTGATGTCATCCTCGCGGATCAGATACATGGGGCGGATCAGCTCCATGCCCTCGAAGTTCGTGCTGTGGAGCTTCGGCATCATAGTCTGCACCTGTCCGCCGTACAGCATGCCCATGAGGATGGTCTCGATGACGTCATCGTAATGGTGTCCCAGGGCGATCTTATTACAGCCTAACTCTTTGGCATGGCTGTACAGATAGCCTCTTCGCATTCGCGCACACAGATAGCAGGGCGAATCCTCTATATCATATACCGCATCGAAAATCTGGGATTCAAAAATCGTGATGGGAATATCCATCAGCTTTGCATTGTTTTCTATAATTTTGCGGTTTGCCTCGCTGTAACCGGGATCCATTACTAAAAATACCAGTTCAAAAGGAAACTTGTTATGACGCTTCAGTTCCTGGAACAGCTTTGCCATCAGCATGGAGTCCTTGCCGCCGGAGATACATACGGCAATCTTGTCGTTCTCCTGGATCATATCGTATTCATTGATTGCTTTGGCAAATTTGGAAAACAGAACTTTATGGAACTTTTTACGGATACTTTTTTCAATCTCCCGCGCCCGCTCGTTTTCTTTTTCTCCGGTCTGTTCCTTCTGCATCAGGTTCAGAAGCCACCCGGTATAGCCGCCCTGTAAGCTGTATACATCCATTCCCTGTTCCCGGAAATATTCTGCAGACACTTTACTATTCTGTCCACGGCTGCAATAAAGGATCACTTTTTTATCCCCTGCTGCCGCAGCCAGCTTGTCCACCAGTTCACATTCGGGGATTGCAATGGCACCGGGGATCTTGCCGTAATTCACCGCTTCGTCGCCTCTGGTATCCACCAGGATGTATCGGTCAAGGTCCCCGGACTGTACTTCTTCCCATGTGATCTCAATGGGATGTATTGTCTCTTTTTCTTCCATTTTTATATTCCTTTACTCTGCCCAAACAGGCAGTCTATTGTTTTTCCTCTCTCAGTCTGCTACACTGTTAATAAAAAATATGGTAACTGAATCGTTACATTACATTCATAGAAAGGCATACAAATGATTCCTTATACTACTTTAGATTCCATTATAGCCCAAATGCCCGAACGCACCGGGCACACTCTGTTAGATGAAGACCAGGGGTGTGTAAAAGGGTGTCGCATGGGCGTATCCCTCTATCGCGACACAGAATATCACATGCCGCAAAAGCATGACGACCAGGAAGGTTTCTTCGTATTGGACGGAAAAGGATATGCTCTCGTCGGTGGCGAAGAAATCCCTCTGCTGCCCGGTACTGCCTTTATGGTACCGGCTCACACGGATCATGTGATCAGACGGGATCCCTCCTGTGACTGCTGTAAGGTACTGTGGTTCCATGCCGCAGTAGAATGATCCTCAGTCCCCACATACCACCAGAAGCTCCGGCAGCTGTGCCTGAAGCTCTGTCAGGCTGTCACACTTTTTATCTACCAACGCAAGAATCTCTTCTGTGGGCGGCAGCTGGTCCGGCACCATCACCGTATATAAACCTGCCGCATAGGCGGATCGGATACCGTTGAAGGAATCCTCCACCGCCAGTGCCTGTCCGGGGGCAACGCCCAGTTCCTCGCATGCTTTCAGATAAATATCCGGTGCAGGCTTACCGTGTTCCACCATGTCGCCGCAGATAATTTTCTGAAAATAAGATGTGATACCTGCTCTGTCCAGATGCTCCATGACTGCCGCTTTTCGTGTGGAAGAAGCAAGGGCTACGGGAATACCCTGCTTTTTTAAATACTCCAAGATTTCATGTACGCCGGGCTTCTCCGGAAGTCCTTCCCGTTCTTCCTTTTCCTTAAATCTACGGCTGCAGTCCTCATGCAATTCTTCAAAGGAGATATCAATGCCCTGCTCTGCCTTTGCTGCCTCGAATACTTCCTTCGTGCCCTGTAAGGTTCTGCCGATGCAGGCTTTGGAGATCTCATCCACGTTTTTAAGACCCTTAGGCTCCGCCGCCTCCCGCCAGCACTCCCTGTAGATTCTCTCGGTATCAAAAAGTACCCCGTCCATATCAAATACCACTGCGGTTATTGTCTTCTGCATAAGCTGCTCCATTTCTTTGTCTTCTCCGGATCTTCCTTTTTTGCGACTTTCAGACATACAAAAATGGAAACCTCATATCTCAAGGTTTCCACTTATCATTCAGAGCTGCTGACGGGAATCGGACCCGTGACCTCCGCACTACCAATGCGACGCTCTACCGACTGAGCCACAGCAGCATCACGTGACTGCTAACGCAATCACCGTGATTCATTGTAACAAAGCAATCTATATTTGTCAACACAAATTTTTTCTTTTTTTGCTACAATTTATATTTTTTCCTTCTGTCTCAGGTAATCCGCCGCATCATCCGGTACATCATCCAGGTTCTCACTGCCAATATCCACCTGCAGAGGCTTTCTCTTGAAGAGGATGTCATACATGACAGGAATGATGAACAGCGTCATCAGGGTGGCATAGGCAAGTCCTCCCGCCACTACGATCGCCATGCCCTTGGACATCTGGCTGGAGAGGTCATCTCCGAACAGGAGGCTCACCATTGCCAAGATCGTGGTAAGCGCCGTCATCAGGATCGGGCGCATTCTGGTCTTACCGGTAACGATCAGTGCCTCTCTGCGTTCCAGTCCTCCCATACGGAGCTGGTTCGCATAATCCACGAACACAATACCGTTGTTAACAACCGTACCCAGCAGTAC
>CAVJMX010000032.1:0-25905 GCA_963650795.1 Bacteroidales bacterium H4 | reverse complement strand
AGCATAAAAGTGGGATGATAATCCCACGATATGCGAATATTGGGTAGGATTGTGAGAGTGTGGAGCACGGAACAATCCGTAGGTATCAAAGTCGGGGGCTTTTGACCCTGGCATCTATCTTATTATTTTAAGGTAAGTATCTTCCCGGAAAAGGCAATGGGAAGGGATATCTTTTTCGTACTGCCCTCCCCGGTAAACAGGATCTCTGCAATGCTTCTGTCCCCGGAGACTGAGATGATCCTGCCGGTCCCGTACTTTTTATGTAAAACCTCCCGTCCCGGCTCGCAGGCGGCGATACAGGATTCTATCTCTTTTGGCGACAGTTTCTGCGTCTTTTCCCTCGTCTTCAAAAGGGAAACTCCTGTGCCTGCACCTGGTCTTCTTACACGATTTTCCGGCTGTTCAAACACTTCTCTGGAAAAAGCTGAGGTCAGATTCGGACCAAAGGTAAACACATACAGCTGTTCCTTCGCTCTCGTCATTCCCACATAGTACAGTCTTCTCTCTTCCTCATAGGCATTTACCTCCGGAGAATCCGGTGCACAGCTCCTTTGTGGGATCTGGGAAGGAATCACTCCCGCCAGCATGTCCGCCAGATACACTCTAGTGTATTCTAATCCTTTGCTGGAATGGATCGTGGAGAGGATAAAATTGCTCTTCGGATCACCGCAGCCCTCTCTCATCATCTCCTGTAATCTCTCCAGTCTCGCCGGGAAATCAAACAGGCTGTTCTCCTGATTCCCCAGCATCTTTAAGATCTCCGCTTTCCCACTGTCCAGCCCATGGTTGTCCATGTATTCCCGATATCCCATATAGTTCAGGATCCGGTAGATGGCTTTCCCTGCAGACTCATACCGCATATTGTCCAGGTGGGTCGCCATTGCCTTACACTGTTTTCTGGTGTAGGCAGAGATTCCGTCCATCTCCGCTATGGTATCTAACAGTGTCAGCCGTCTGGTGTTGGCATTCACCGCCTCCATTGCCGCCATTTTACTGATTCCCGCACCCATTTTATAATAGATCCGAAGAAACGTCTCCCCATCCCAGGGATCCAGGGACAGCTGAATAAAATCGCAGATATCGTTGACCACCGGATGAGAGAAAAAGGTCATGTCAGAGTTCTTCACCCGATAGGACAATCCTTTTCGCTCCAGCAGATCGATGATGGGAAGCGCACTTTCGTTGTTCCGGTACAGTACCGCTGTCTCCTGCTCACAGTCCTGTGCCACTTTTAGCAGGTAGTTATACTGCCCCTGCCTCGACACGGCTTTGATCTCCGTGACACAGCCACCGGTCTGCCTGGCAGCAGTCATTTTCTTCGGATGGCGGTTTTTGTTTTTCTGGATCAGGGCATCCGCCGCCCGGACGATCTCCTGTCTGCTGCGGTAGTTGGTCTCCATGAGAAGGACTCTCGCTCCCGGATGCCTGTTTTCAAAAGACACAAGCGCCTGCGGATACGCCGCCCGGAACCCATAGATACTCTGATCCTCATCTCCCACCATGAAAAGATTCCGACTCTGTGCCGCTAACAGATCGATCATATCATGCTGGATCTTTGAGGTATCCTGCGCTTCGTCTACACAAAAATACCGGTACTTCTCCCTAAAATGAGAAAGCACCTCCGGATACTGCTCCAGGATCCGGAGGGCATAGATCATCTGGTCATCGTAATCGATCATCTGCATCTGTCTGAGCTTCGCATTATAGGCACGGAAGATCTCCGGGAACTTCTCCACCTCCGTGTCCATCTCCCGGATCTCCTCCGGTGTCAGCCGCATATTTTTCGCATAAGTAATGTCTAACTGGGTCTCTTTGATGTCATTCTCTGTGGCATATTTTCCCGTCACTTCCAGAAAAGACTGCTTTACTGCCGCAGAAGCTTCCTTGTCCGCCACCTGAAAAGGTGTCTTGCCGGTACGATACGCAAAATACTGCAATATCTTCTGGGAAATGCCGTTAATGGTACGAAATTCCAGCCGTTCTGCATCCGTTTCTCCGAACATCCCCGCGAAACGCCTGCGCATATCGTTCGTTGCCGCCACGGTATAGGTCACCGTCAGGATCTCCTCCGGGCGGATCCCAAGACAGTAGATCATGTATCCCAGTCTGCTGACCAGCACCGTGGTCTTGCCGCTGCCGGGTACCGCAAGTAAAAGTACCGGTCCCTCTGTCGCCTGTACCGCCTGCATCTGCTGCTCATTTAACTGTATGTGATAGTTCTGTACAAATTCCGCGAACGTCAACTCTTTGTCCCACTTTCCGCTTCCGGCGTATTCCCATTCCCCGTTGTCGCTATGGGCTCTCCTTTTTTGCCGTGCATATATTGAAAACAGTATAACAGATTATAAATCCCGACTCAACAAAATGTATACGAAAACTATCTCTCCAGCATATTTTCAATAAAGATCCCGTATCCTCTGGTGCTGTCCTGGACGAGGACATGGGTGACGGCGCCGACGAATTTTCCGTTCTGGATGATAGGGGCACCGCTCATGCCCTGGATAATACCGCCGGTCAGGGCGATGAGCTCCGGATCGGTGACTTTGAGTTCTATGCCACGGTTCACATTGTCATGATCCAGGTGAATATCGGTAATCTCAATATCATAATATCTGGTGGTGCCGTCCACGGTACACAAAATCTTCGCCGCACCTTTTTGGATTTCCTGTTTCAGACCGATGGGAACCGCTTCTTCCGTACCCAGTGCCAACGCCTTGTTGTTGCACTTGCCGAAGATTCCACGGATGCTGTTGCTGGTAATGTCCCCCAAGATCCGGTCATCCGAATAGACGATCATTCCCGTCATCTCTCCGGGATGTCCTGCGCTACCCTTCTGAATCGAAATGATCTCCGTCTGGTAGAGGGTTCCGTCATTCATCTCCATCAGGGTGCTGGTGTCCACGTCATTAATTCCATGCCCCAATGCTCCAAAGTTCCCCTGACTGTCAATATAGGTCATGGTACCCACACCCTGGGCATTGTCTCTTACCCAGACACCGATCTTATATTTTCCGCTTTGATCCTGTGAAGGGTGAACCTTCACTTCAAAACATTCCTCCCCTCTGCGGATCGTTAAGATCTGCTCCTCTCCGTTACCGTTTTCAATCCGCGAGATCAGGTCATCTTTGTCTGTAACTTCTCTGCCGTTCAGTTTCAACACATAGTCACCGCTTTTTAAAATATGATCTGCCGGAGATACCTTTTCGCCGTTTACCGAGCGGAACTCCCCGGTTCCCACCACCAGCACTCCTTCCGTCTTCACATAGATACCGATGGGTACCCCTACCGGGATCAGTTCCTGATCCTCGATCACCCGGATGCCTACCTGTTTGAGCGGCAGGATTCCGAACAGCTTCACCTGCATCTGAATGCTGTCGGCACTTCCGGTCTTCATGGTCACCGGCCGGCTTAGATCCACGCTCACGGCACCTTTGGGAATATTACTGGTTCCCTGCTCGCTGACACTTAAAATCTCGCCTTTGGCGGGGATCCCAAGTTCCAGTGCCTCCTCCGATCCTGCACGCACATGAAGGACGGACGGAATACTGCTGTCTACGAGATAATAACCGTATCCTGCCAACCCTGCGCCTGCCAATAGCAGTGCAGCACAAAGGCAGGCACGGTAGATTCGCAGTCTGCGCACTTTTTGTTTCCAGTGCTGCAAGATTATGACTGTTTCCTCTCCTGCCTGCCTTTTTACTTTTTCCGTTTCTGTCGTCCAAAGCTTCATACACATTCCCCCGCTGCATTCTGTTACTGCTTATAGGGTATAGTGTGTGTCGCGTTTGCTTTTTTAACCTGAAATCATAGGAATTTATATCTTACAATTTTCTCCAGTTTATCCACAGACAATCACATTGCCGCTGTTTTTGTACTCTTCCGGGCAATTGTCTGTAAGGATTGTACCGCTCTGGAATGCACCGAAGGTCACGGAGCTGACTTCGCCGAATTTGGAATGATCTGCGAGGACAAAGCATTCCCTGCACTGTCCCATGGCGGTCTTTTTCACCATGGCTTCGTTCATATCCGGTGTCGTCAGACCGTTCTGTCTGCTGATACCGTTGGTGCCGAAAAAGCCCTTGGTAAAATGATAGCTCTGTAAATTCATCAGTGCCTGATTGCCTACCACTGCTTCTGTAGAACCCTTTAGTTCACCGCCTACCAAATAGACACGGAATCCCGCCGCTGCCAAAGTCCTGGCATGGGCTACCGCATTGGTCACGAAAGTAGCACTTTTCTCCGTAAGATACGAAAGCATACACGCTGTCGTGGTTCCGGCATCGAGGTAGATGAAATCCTCCGGCTGGATCAGAGATGCTGCCTTTGCAGCCACCAGCTGTTTCGCCTCAACATTGACTGCTGCCTTCTGCTCCACGGTAGGTTCATGAGTCACGACGGTACGGTCACATGCCACCGCACCTCCGAAGACTTTCACCAGTTTTCCGGCATTGTGCAATGCCGTAATGTCACGGCGTACCGTGGATTCGGAAGTGTTTAGCAGTTCCTTCACTTCCGCCACGGTAATGCTGTTTTTCTCTTCCAGTAATTTCAAAATGATGTCATAACGTTGTTCTGTCAGCATAAGTTACTATTTTCTCTTTCTTTTGACACATCTGTCTCCAGAATGATCTTCCGCACGGAAAGAATGCTTCCGGGAGACATGGATAATTCATCCACACCCATGGCAAGGAATCGTCTGGTCAGTGTCTGATCCGCTCCCAGTTCTCCGCAGATGCCCGCCCAGATGCCTGCTTTATGCGCATTGTCCACGACCATCTGTATCATGCGTAACACTGCCGGATGATGAGGATCGTAGAACGCATCCAGCTTCGGATTCTGCCTGTCAATGGCAAGGGTGTACTGGGTCAGATCGTTGGTGCCGATACTAAAAAAGTCCACTTCCTTCGCCAGCTCATCACTCATCACAACTGCTGCGGGGGTCTCGATCATGATACCCTGCTTCGGCTCTCCAAATGCCACACCCTGTTCGATCAGTTCCCGCTTTACTTCTGCCACGATCTCCTTAATCCGGCGTACCTCATCCACGCTGATGATCATGGGATACATGATAGAGATATTGCCGAAAGCGCTGGCACGGAACAGTGCACGTAACTGAGTCTTAAAAATCTCCGGTCTGGTCAGGCAGATACGGATCGCACGGCATCCCATTGCCGGATTCTCTTCCGGTTCCATCTCGAAATAGTCGCACTTTTTGTCCGCTCCAATGTCCAGAGTACGGATGATCACCGGCTTGCCCGCCATGGTCTCCGCCACGGTGCGGTAGATCTGGAACTGCTCTTCCTCGGTAGGGAAGGTCTCTCTCTCCAGATACAGAAATTCACTGCGGAACAGTCCGATACCGCCGGCATCGTTCTGTAATACGGCTGCCAGATCCTTGCTGTTACCTATATTAGCATAGAGCATGATCTTCTTACCGTCAATAGTGACATTCTCTCTTCCCTTCAGGGTCTGGAGCAGTTCCTTCTTCTCCTGCTCCTCCTGCTTTAACTGCTGCATTTTCCCTAACGTCTCTTCATCGGGATCCACGTAAATGCAGCCGCATCTTCCGTCTACGATGCCCATTTTCCCGTCGATCTCATCGGTGAGAGGAATGTCGGTGCCGATCAGCGCCGGGATACTCATGGTGCGGGCAAGGATCGCCGTATGAGAATTCACGGAGCCGTGTACGGTCACGAAGGACAATACCAGATCCTTATTGAGCTGTACCGTCTCAGAGGGAGCCAGGTCGTCTGCCACGATGATTACAGGTTCTTCGCCTGCCACTCCACCGGTCATCTTACCGCCCAGTACATTCAGGACGCGCTCTGAGATATCCTTCACATCTGCGGATCTTGCTCTCATGTAGTCATCTTCCATGGATGCGAACATCTGTGAAAAATTATCTCCGGTGGAAGCCACTGCATACTCTGCATTCACCTGCTGCATGCGGATGATGTTTTCCACGGATTCGTTATAGTCATCATCTTCCAGCATCATCTGATGAATCTCGAAAATAGCAGCGTTGGCTTCTCCCACTTCCTTCAGAGCCTTCTGGTACAGTCCCTGCAGCTGCTCCATGGCAGTCTGTTTCGCCTGTCTGTAACGCTCGATCTCCTGTTCGGGATCTTCGATCTTCACACGTTTTACCTGCTGTTCGTCCTTTTTATGAACACGGATCCTGCCGATGGCGATTCCGCCGAATACACTTTTTCCCTGGTAGACTTCCATGACGTTTCTCCTCTCCTGACGATTATGATTCTCTGCCTTAAAGGTTTGCTTTTACAAATTCCGTTACTGCCGCGTAAGCCGCTTCTTCATCCTCACCGTCAAAGGTCAGGGTGATCTCGTTGCCCGCCTTGACTGCCAGACCCATGATTCCGAAGATTCTCTTGCAGTCTCCGGTCTTGCCGTCCTTGGTCAGGGTGATGTTACTGGTAAATTCCTTAGCCGCCTTTACCAGCTCGCCAGCAGGACGAGCGTGGATACCTTCGGGATCTGTGATAACATATTTGAATTCTTTCATTTTCTTATCTCCTTTTTTATTCTAAAACTTATACCGTCTCTATGCTACTTTTTTCTTCAATACACCAAGCAGTAATGCGGATACGACCGTACCTGCCACCAGTGCTACCAGATACATCAGTGCGTTACCTACTACAGGGAATACGAAGATTCCACCGTGAGGTGCCATCAGTGTGCAGTGGAAAGCCATGGACAGTGCACCTGCCAGTGCGGAACCGATGATGCAGGAAGGAAGTACGTGTAAGGGATCGGATGCTGCAAAAGGAATCGCACCTTCTGTAATAAATGCCAGACCCATGATGAAGTTGGTAGGACCTGCCTCTCTCTCTTCCTTGGTGAACTTATTCTTGAATAACAATGTTGCCAGTGCAATAGCACAGGGAGGAGTCATACCTCCGATCATAACAGCTGCCATGATGTCGTAGTTGCCTGCGGTGATGGCTGCGGTTCCGAATACGTAAGCTGCCTTGTTGAAGGGACCACCCATATCGATTGCCATCATACCGCCCAGGATCAGTCCCAGTACGATTCGGCTGGAATCGCCCATACCGCTTAAGAAGTTATTCAGTCCGGTATTGATACCGCCCATGATCGGTTCTACTACGAAGTTCATTGCCAGTCCCATGATCAGGATACCCACTACCGGGTAGATCAGTACGGGTGCCAGTTTCTCGATGGCATCGGGAAGCTTGTCGCAGATCTTACGAAGACCTAGGATCAGATAACCGGCTAAGAAACCTGCCACCAGTGCACCTAAGAATCCGGACTTGCCGTTTGCTGCCATCATGCCGCCGACGAACCCTAACGCCAGTGCCGGTCTGTCACCGATCGCCATGCCGATGAATCCCGCTAGTACCGGAAGCATCAGCCCGAATGCCACGCCGCCGATACTCTTGAACATTGCCGCTACGGGAGTGATGGTACCGAAGTTGCCTCTCTGGTCAGCGGGTAATGCGTTGATATCAATGCTCAGACCATCGATCAGGAAAGCAATGGCGATCAGGATACCGCCGCCTACGACGAAGGGAAGCATGTGGGATACACCGTTCATCAGCTGGGTGTAGATCTTATGTGCCGCACTTTCCTTACCGGTTACCGCTGCTTTCACTTCACCGCTCTCTCCGTGGAATACTTCCACGGCTCCGCTTACTGCCTGCTGTACTAATTTATCTGCCTTGCTGATGCCGTCGGATACCTGGCAGCTGATGACTTTCTTGCCATCAAAACGATCCATGGGCACCTTGGCATCGGCTGCTACGATGATGCAGTCCGCTGCGGCGATCTCTTCCGCAGTGAGTACGTTTTTCGCACCGGCGGATCCTCTGGTCTCGATCTTAATCTGACAGTCTGCCGCTTTTGCTGCCTTCTCCAGCGCTTCCGCTGCCATATAGGTATGCGCGATTCCGGTAGGACAGGAGGTCACAGCCAGAAGCTTGAAGCTCTTTTTCTCCTCGGTAGTAATACCGGTGTCGCTTAATCTGTCGTCGATGCTCTTGGCACTCTCATCTGCCGCATCGATGATCTGTAAAAATTCGTCTACACTTTTTGCATTTCTTAATGATGTTGTAAAGTTCTCATCCATCAGCATGACAGACAGTTTGCTCAGTACATCCAGATGTACGTTGTCTTTCGTGTTGGGAGCAGCGATCAGGAACAGTAAGGTTACCGGTTCGCCGTCTAAGGAATCATAATCCACACCGTTTTTGATCACCATGGCTGCCAGTCCGGGAGCCTTCACTGCATCACATTTGCCGTGAGGGATCGCAATGCCTTCGCCGATTCCTGTGGTACTCTCTTCCTCTCTGGCATAGACCTGTGCACGATACTGCTCTACATCCAAAAGCTTGCCGCTCTTTGCCATCAGTTCCACTGCCATATCCAGTGTTGCCTTTTTGTCTGCAGGAGCTGCATCCAGGGAAATACTTCTTTTGTCCAGTAAATCCGTAATTCTCATGTTGTAACCCATCCTCTCTTTTTATTGTTTTCGTTTGCTGTTACTTTACCTGTTTCAATACCTGCATTACTTCCTCTTTTGTCGCCAGATTCTCGGAGAAAGCACTGGCGCTGCCCGCTGCGATTCCCATGCAGAAAGCGTGTGTGTAATCTTTTTCTTCGATCCAGCCGGTGAGGAATCCTGCTACCATAGAGTCTCCCGCACCTACCCCGTTGACTAATTTGCCTTTCGGTGCCGGTGCCTCCAGGCACTGTCCGTCCGCTGCGATGAGCACGGCGCCTTCGCCCGCCATGGAGATCAGTACATTCTGTGCTCCCATCTCCTGCAGCTTCTTGCCGTAAGGAATGACTTCCTCTCTGGTGGAAAGCTTCACACCGAAGATGTCTCCCAGTTCGTGGTTGTTGGGCTTTACCAGGAACGGATGATACGGCAGCACCTTGACTAACAGATCTCTGGTGGCATCTACCACCGTCAGCACACCTCTGCCCTGGATCCGTTCCAAAATTCTCTGGTACATGTCGTCCGGCATGGTATAAGGAATGCTGCCCGCCAGTACCAGTACATCGCCTTCTCCTAATCGATCGATCTTCTCCATCAGCTGTTCCAGCGCATGCACGTCAATGTCCGGTCCGCAGCCGTTGATCTCTGTTCCGTCGATGCTTTTTAGCTTCAGATTGATTCTGGTCATTCCATGACCGATTTTGATGAAGTCTGAATTTACGCCAAATTCGTTCAATCTCCGGATCAGTTCGTCACCGGTGAATCCCGCCGCATATCCGAGTGCCGTGGAATCCAGACCCAGATTCTTCAGTACAATGGAGACGTTGATCCCCTTCCCTCCCGGAAGAATCAGCTCTGATGAGGTTCTGTTCGTCATTCCCAGCTGAAAATCATCCACGGATACGATGTAATCCAGTGACGGATTGAATGTCACAGTACAAATCATTTCTAACCCTCCTGTCTGTTGCCTTTCGTGTTCTTATGATGCTATTATATCTCCATATTCAGTCATTTTCAATCAATTTAATTCACAAATATGATGATCTATTTTGGTTGAATTTGCACAAAAGAAAAGGATGAAGTCAATCTTCATCCTTTTAAAGTCTTCTGCTATAGCATTTCCCTTATCGGGCTTCTTTAAACCCGTTTGCCTGTTCTTTCATTTCTTTTGCATTGGAGAGTGCTGCCTCGGTGAGGGCATCGCTGCCAAGGAGTCTTGCCAGCTCCGCCAGGCTTTCCCCCTCTGCCACCTTATGAATGTCTGTGATCGTCATGTCATCGGTGCTACTCTTCTCGATGACGAAATGTACATCCGCCATTGCTGCGATCTGGGGCAGATGGGTGATACAGATGACCTGATGGGCTCCGGAGAGGACACTCAGCTGCTCTGCCACCTTCCAGGCGGTTCTTCCACTGATACCGGTATCGATCTCATCGAAGATAAGGGTATCGATCTCATCCCGTCCCGCCAGTACTGTCTTGATGGCTAACATAACACGGGACAATTCACCGCCGCTCGCCACCTGGCTTAAAGGTTTCAGACTCTCTCCCGGATTCGTGGAGATCAGAAATTCCACATCGTCATAGCCCTTTGCCGTAATGGTCTGACCGGGTCTGACCGCGATGTCAAATTCCACCGTCAGAAAATTCAAACCTATCAGGGCATCCTTTAACTTCTGTGTCAGTACCGCTGCATTTTTCTGACGGATCTCGGACAGTTTCTTACAAGCTTCGGTAAGCTGTGCCTGTTTCTCCTCCCATTCCGCATGCAGCTTTTGCATATAGGCATCATAATCCGCCAGTTTTTCCAGATAGGCTTCTTTTTCTTCTTTGTACTTTAAGATCTCTTCGATGGAATTGCCGTATTTTCCCTTCAGATGATTGATGGTATTCAGGCGTTCCTCGGTACTGCGGAAGTCCTCTTCATCGAATTCCAGATCCGACATATATTCCGATACGTCATGATTATAATCCGACAGAAGGCTTTCCACCTCCGCCAGCTGTTCCTCCATCTGTTCCAGCACAGGATCATACATGGTCACGCTGCGCAGTGCACGAAGCGCTCTGCTTAAGGAATTCCCGGCGCCGTCCTCCGCATCATTGCCACTGAGGCGATAGCTCTCCGCCAGGCTCTCCGCGATCTTGCGGCTGTTGGACATTTTACGATACGCCTGTTCTAATTCCTCGTCTTCACCGGGCTGTAAGCCGGCATCTGCAATCTCTCTCTGTTCAAATTCCGCCAGAGACTGTTCTCTGTTCCTGGAAGCATCATCCAGTGTCTCTTCCGCAATTTTTCTCTCCAGGGCGACACACTCATGATACAGTGAGCTCACACGTCCCGCACATTCTGTGAACTCCGCCCCGGCATAGGCATCCAGGATCTCCATATGTTTTTTCTTATTTAACAAGGACTGATGCTCGTGCTGACCGTGAATGTCGATCAAAAGCTCGGAAAGCTCCTTTACCTGCTTCGCCGTCACGGTCTCTCCGTTGATGCGGCAGATGCTTTTCCCGGACGAAAGCTTTCTGCTTAAGATCACGGTACCATCCTCCGACGGCTCCAGATCCATGCTTTTTAACTTTTCCGTAAGCCGTTCTTCCTCACAGTCGAAGACAAGTTCCACCAGACCGCTCTCTTCTCCCCGTCTGAGCATGTCCTTCTCGAACTTTCCTCCCAGTGCCAGGTTCACCGATCCGATCAGTAAGGATTTACCGGCACCGGTCTCTCCTGTCAGTATATTCAGTCCTTCTCCGAATTCCACTTCCGTCTCCCGGATGAGAGCCAGATTTTTCACATGTAAACTGCGAAGCATGTATTTCCCCCTGTCTTATCTTTCTATCATCAGATGGATCTTGTCCATAAGGATCTGGGTGTCCTCCACGGTCCGCACTGCCACCATGATAGTATCATCTCCGGCGATGCAGCCCACCACTTCGGAAAACTTCAACGCATCCAGTGCTGCCGCCACCGCCATTGCCATGCCGGATACGGTCTTGATCACCAGAATATTCTGTGCCATATCCATAGATACAAATCCATCTCTGAGGACACGGATATATTTGTCACCCATGTGACTGTCATCCTGCCTTAAAATGACGTATTTCTGCTTGCCACCACCGGTAGGCACCTTGGACAGCTTCAATTCCCGGATATCTCTGGATACGGTCGCCTGGGTCACGGCGAATCCCGCCTCCTTCAGATACCCCGCCAGCTCCTCCTGGGTCTCCACATCTCTTTTTTCTATGATCTCCACGATCTTGCGATGTCTTGTCTTCTTCATCTTGACCTCATGCCTTTCTCACTACAAACAATTCGTCAGGAATCTCTCATTTTGCGATGCAGCACATCTAAGAAGCTCACCTGATTCAGCTGAATGAACTCCGTGATCTTCTCTGACTGCACGATACGGATCCGGTCCCCGGTGCACATGGTCACCTTATGGCTGCCGTCATAATTAGCTTCCACGGTCTGACATTTGCCCTCTCTGCCCGCCGGAATCTCTATAACGATCTCATCCTCCGGGGATAAGATAATGCTTCTCTGATTCAGGCTGTGGGGACAGATGGGTGTCAGGGTGATCAGTTTTGCCTTGGGCTCCACCAAAGGTCCTCCCGCCGACAGGTTGTATCCTGTGGATCCCGTAGGGGTGGTCACGATCATACCGTCTGCCTTGTAATGGTTTAAGAGCTGTCCGTTGACATAGATGTTGAATTCTATGATCTGTAAGGAGCCACTTCGGGAAATGACAATATCATTTAGAGCCCAGCCTTCCGATACGGTTCCGTCCGCACAGCAGACCTTACCGTTCAACATCATCCGGCGTTCCTTCTTATAATCATCCAGGATCAGACGATCCAGTGCTTCCTCCAGCCCGGCGGGTTCGATCTCCGTCATGTAGCCCACAGTTCCCAGATTCACACCGATAATAGGCACCAGGATCTTCTTCGTCTCTCTGGCAGCCTGCAGCACGGTGCCGTCTCCGCCCAGTACCAGCATGCAATCCACATCTAACGGAATATCCGTGGCTTCCTCTTCGGCTGCGCCTTCCGGCTCTGTCTTCCAGTCGGCTTCTTTGACCTTCAGCCTCACAGTACAACCTTTTGATTCCAGATAATTTTGGATACGTTTTGTGGTTGCCAGTTCCGGATCTTTATGCTTATTCGTGTATATCAGAAAATGCTTCATAGCTTCGCACTCCTTGTCTGTTACAGGGTATGAGAATTGTCTACAATGCCCTTGATTACAGCATCCCACTCCGGTGTGTAGGACAATCCGGTCTTTTCTTCCACAATGCTCTGTAAGGCGATCTCAGCTTCATGCTCGGTCAGTGCCAGCTTTTCTTCGGCAATCTCCTCCGGCTTACGGATATGCAGCAGATATTCGATATTGCCCTCCGGTCCCTTGATGGGGGAATATTCCAGATGCAGCACTTCAAAACCGATACTGTCCGCATAGTCGATGATCTTACGAATCACTTCTTCGTGGATCTGAGGCTCTCTCACTACGCCGTTTTTGCCGACCTTGCCTCTGCCGGCTTCAAACTGGGGTTTGATCAGACATACCATCTGTCCACCGATCTTCAACAGATTTCTCGCAGGAATCAGGATCTTAGTCAGGGAAATGAAAGATACGTCCACGCTGGCAAAGTCTAAGACATCCGGAATGTCCTCCGGTGTCACGTAGCGGAAATTGGTCTGCTCCATGCATACCACACGCTCGTCATTGCGCAGCTTCCAGGCTAACTGTCCCTGTCCAACATCCACGGAATACACCTTTGTGGCACCGTTTTGGAGCATACAGTCTGTGAAGCCTCCGGTGGATGCTCCGATATCCATACAGATCATGCCATCCAGTAAAAAGCCCCACTGTTCCATTGCCTTTTCCAATTTTAAGCCACCACGGCTGACATATTTCATGGTATGATTTCTGACTTCCAGCTTGATCTTGCTGACATCAAATCCGGTACCTGCCTTGTCTTCCTTCTGTCCGTTGACATAGACATTGCCGGACATTATGATGGCTTTTGCCTTTTCTCTGGAAGGGGCATAGCCCTGCTCTACCAGGATCACATCCAGTCGTTCTTTCATTTTCGTCTCCTAAATCATTTATAATCTTTCCAGAATTTTCTCTGTAATGCTTGCCGCATCCAGTCCGATCTCTTTTTTCAAAAGATCTACATTACCGTGTTCCACATAGGCATCCGGTATCGCTGCCATGACACATTTGATTCGCTTTTCATGGTCATTTAAGCAGGTCAGCACCTTTTCTCCGAAGCCGCCGCTTAACACATTTTCCTCCATGGTCACGATCATATTGTGATCCTCACAGGCGGAAAGCACCGCTTCTTCATCGATGGGTTTGATAAATCTCGCATTGATAATACTTGCTTTATAACCCTTTTCATGCAGTAATGCCTGCACTTCCTCCGCAGTCTTTACCATGCTGCCCACAGCAAACAGGGCAATACCGCCCTCTCTTGTGATCCACTCTGCCTTGCCCAGTTCGATGGGGGCACGGTGTTCGGAGAGTCCGGCGTAAGCGGTTCCTCTGGGATAACGCACTGCAATAGGTGCTTCCAGTGCCACGGCAAACTTCATCATATCCGACAATTCCCATTTATTCTTCGGTGCACAGATGTGCATGTTGGGAATGCCCGACAGGTAACTGTAATCGAAAATACCCTGATGTGTCTCGCCGTCACTGCCCACCAGTCCGGCACGGTCTATGGCAAATACCACCGGCAGATCCTGAATACACACATCATGCAGGATCTGGTCATAACCTCTCTGTAAAAAAGAGGAATACACCGCAACGATGGGCTTCATGCCACCGGCTGCCAGTCCTGCTGCAAAAGTCACTGCATGCTCCTCCGCAATGCCCACATCGAAAAAGCGGTCGGGATACATATTCCGGAAACGCTTTAATCCGGTACCGTCCGGCATTGCTGCCGTGATGGCTACCACGCGCTCATCCCGCTGTCCCATTTTGCACATAACTGTGGAAAATACATCGGTATAATTTGCCACCGTACGGGGATGGGAAGGGATTCCCGTCTCGATATCAAAGGGCTCCGTGCCGTGGAATCTGGCGGGATGTTTCTCCGCCGGTCCATAGCCTTTCCCCTTCTGGGTCATGGCATGGATCAGCACGGCTCCCTTAACGCGCTTAGCTTCCTCGATGACCTTGATCAGTCCCTCGATGTCATGACCATCCACCGGTCCTAAATAGGTCACTCCCATGTCCTCGAAAAACATGCCGGGGATCACCAGCTGCTTAAAGCTGCTCTTGGCACGGCGGATGCTGTTGACGATACCGTCTCCGCCCGGCTTTTTCTTCAATGCATTGTAGATACCTTCCTTCAGATCCAAATAGCCGGTAGCGGTACGAATATTATTCAGATATTTAGACACGCCACCCACATTTTCGGAGATGGACATGTTATTGTCATTTAATATAATGATAAAGTTGGTCTCCAGCTTCGCCGCATTGTTTAAAGCCTCATAAGCCATGCCACCGGTCAGAGACCCGTCTCCGATCACGGATACGATGGTGCTCTTCTCCCCTTTTAAGTCTCTTGCCTTCACCAGTCCCAGCCCCGCGGATATGGAGGTGGAACTGTGTCCGGTATCAAATGCGTCAAATCTGCTTTCTTTTCTCTTGGGGAACCCACTCATGCCATGGAACTGGCGTAAGACATCGAAACCGTCCTTGCGGCCCGTTAATATTTTGTGGGTATAAGACTGATGACCTACGTCCCAGACAATCTTGTCCTCCGGGAGATTCAGTGCCAGATGAAGTGCCATGGTCAGTTCCACCGCTCCCAAATTGGAGCCTAAGTGTCCTCCGGTCACACTGATCTTCTCGATCAGGAACTGCCGGATCTCCTCCGCCAGTTCTCCGTAGTCTGATTTATCTATCTTTTTAATATCGTTTGCTTTTTCGATTTTATCCAGTAACATTCGCTTTTCCTCTGCTATTTTGTTCTGTGGACCAGGTGCAGCAACAGTTCCTTCAGGAATTCATGTTCTCCCGAAAAACTGTCCAAAACCGCTACCGCTTCATCGGTTAGCCGTTCCACTTCCCTGCCGGATTCCTCCAGTCCGTGTAATGTCACATAGGTCTGCTTATGATTCTGTGCATCGCTTCCGGTGGCTTTGCCAAGCTCTTTGCTGTCGCCTATCACATCCAGAATATCGTCCTGAATCTGAAATGCAATGCCGACATTATAGGCGCACAGCTCCAGTGCTGCGATCTCTTCGTCCGTGGCTCCGGCTAATGTAGCGCCGATGGTCATTGCCGACTGGATCAGGGCTGCCGTCTTGTTGGCATGAATGAACAGGATCTGCTCTGTGGTCAGGGGCATTGTCTGCTCCTCCGCTTCAATGTCTGCGTTCTGTCCGCCGATCATGCCGTAGATTCCCGCCTTGCGGGCTAAAATGTTAAGTGCTCTTGCAACTCTCGGATAATTCGGGTCTACCGGTTCTCCCGCAGCACATGCCGGAAAAGCACGAAATGCGGTCTCAAAAGCATAATTGAGCAGTCCGTCTCCGGCTAACACACCCATGCCGTCGCCATATACGGACCAGGTGGTCTTACGTCCTCTGCGGTACTCGTCATTGTCCATGGCGGGAAGGTCATCGTGTACCAGTGAATATGTATGGATCATTTCGATGGCTGCCATAAAGGGCTCTATGATAGCATCCTTGCCGCCGAACATCTGATAGGTCTCCTGCATCAGCATGGGACGCAGACGCTTTCCGCCTGCCATGAGACTGTAATTCATTGCTTCAATGACAGTCTTCTGGTATCCTTCCTCTGCCGGAAGATATTCCTTCAACAGTTCTTCGATGGCTGCCGTTCTCTTCTGTAATTCCTGTCTGAATATCGTTTCTTCCATGTCCATGCCAACCTTTCTCTTCCTGCCGGTAGACTTACTGCGGATCCAGAGGCTCCAGTTCGCCTTCTTCGTTCAGCTTCATGACCTGCTTCTCCACCCGGTCGATCTGTTCATTGCACTGCTTCAGTACATTCATTCCCTTACTGTATGCCGTAAACGCATCCTCTAAAGAGATATCCTCCGCCTCCAGCTGTTCGATCAGCTCTTCCAGCGTGGCGAAATTCTCTTCCAGACTATGCTGTTCCTGTTCTTCTGCTTTCTTTTTCACTGCCAAGCTTTCATACCTCCTGCACCTGTTCCACTTTGGTGTCGATCACGCCATCGCTTACCCGGATCCGCAGACTGTCGCCCGCTTCCACCTGTGTTACGGAACGGATATTTTTACCGCTTCCATCCTCCACATAGGAGAAGCCGCTGTTTAACTTCTCTAATGGGGAGACTGCCTTCATCCGCTCGATATAAAGCGCCAGTGCATGCCTGCGGTCTCGTAGAATTGCCTTCATGCCATTCTGCAGTCTGTCCTCCAGCTGCATACTGTAGGTACGCCTCTCCCGGATACGGCTCGCAGGGCTTACGTATTTCAGGCGCATTTCCAATTGATCTGCCTGTTGTCTCTTACGCTGCAGCACCCGTTCCATCTGCAGGTACAGTCTGTCCTGTCTGCTCAGGATTTCGTCGTCAAGATCACTCACTGCCGTCACCGCCAGTTCCGCTGCCGCAGAAGGTGTCGGTGCCCGCAGATCCGCCACATAATCGATGATCGTGGTATCCGTCTCATGTCCTACCGCCGAGATAATGGGCACGGTACAGTCGAACACCGCCTGTGCCACTATTCTCTCATTAAACGCCCACAGATCCTCAATGGATCCGCCGCCGCGTCCCACGATCATGACATCTACGCCCTGTCTCTCCAATGCCCGGATTCCGTTTACAATAGAGGGAGCTGCCGAAGCCCCCTGTACCAGCGCCGGATATAAAATGATCTGCACATACGGGTTCCGTCTGGATGCGATCTGGATAATATCCCGCACTGCCGCGCCGGTATCCGCCGTCACCACCCCCAGAGTATGAATATACTTCGGGATCGGCTGCTTGTATTCCGGGGCAAACATGCCTTCTTCCGCCAGTTCCCGTTTTAACTGTTCATATTTTTCATACAGGGCACCGGCACCGTCTAACGTTACTTCCTTCACATACAGCTGGTATCTGCCGTCCCGTTCAAACACACTGACGGAGCCCTTTGCAATCACCTGCTGCCCCTCCGTCAGCCGGAAGGAGAGACCCCTGCGGTCTCCGGCGAACATAATGCAGTTCAGTGCACTGGCAGAATCCTTTAACGTAAAATAAATATGTCCAGAGGGATGGTATTTACAGTTGCTTACCTCGCCTTTTACAAACACCGTCTGTAAAAAGTAATCCTGCGTGAACATATTTTTTATATACGTATTCAGTTGTCTTACGCTGATTACATTCTGTATCCTACTCACCGGATTTCATGATCTTGGCAAGGATCGCATTGACGAATCCGCCGGAGCTCTCCTGACCGTATTTTTTGGCGATCTCTACCGCCTCGTTAATGGCTACGCCGTCCGGGATATCATCGTCGTAGCGCAGTTCGTACGCGCCCAGACGAAGAATCGCAAGTTCTACCTTGCCCACACGGGTGGTATCCCAGCCTTCGGTATTCTCATTCAACAGCTTATCAAGCTCGGGGATCTTCTCCTGGATCTTCTCGAAGCGGGCTGCAATGGCATCCGCATCCTGCCAGGAAGGGACTTCCTCATTATTCTCGCGGAACAATGCGATCTGCTCCGGCATGTCTTCCGGTGCATGAAACTCCACGCGGTATAAAAGTTTGAAAACCTGTTCTCTCTGCTCGTGTCTTCCCATAATATCTTCCTGTAATTCCTCTTATTTGTCCTTCTTCATGTTCACACCGGCAATGCGGATGTTCACATCAGAGCAGGTCAGTCCTGTCATATTCTCAATGGCATTTTTTACCTTCTGCTGTACTGCCTGACAAGTAGCGGGAATGTTGTATCCATACTCCATGGTCACTGCCAGATCTACGGTCACATTCTTGTCCTGCACTTCTACCTTGACACCCTTGGTCTGGTTCTTCACGCCTACCTTGCTCATGAGCTCGTTGGTAATATTGCTTGCCATGGCGCTGACACCGTCTACTTCGGTAGCTGCCAGGGATGCGATCATTGCTACAACATCATCTGCGATCTGTACGGTACCGATGCTCTCATCTTCCTTTAATACCAGGTTCTTCTTATCTATTTCTTTTTCCATGATTGCTGATCCTCCTAATAATAACTAATTAGTTACAGTATACCAAATCCTCACTCATTTGTCACCCAAAAAGTCAAGGATAATTGTTTCCCGTTCTGCGCATAGGCGATCGTCCCGTTATTTTCCTGCATGTAGGAAAAGATCTTCTGTTCATCGATCATCTCGTGACAGATCTCCCGGTAACAGTTCTCATCGGCACACTTTAACGTGATCTCCGTTCTGCCGCTTAACCATGCTTTATCAAAAAACACCTGCAGCTGCTCCGGATCATATTCCGTGAAATAAGCCCCTTCCCGGACATAGTAATTCGCCTCTGTGGCAGTGCATTCCGGCATGGGTATCACGCTTTCGATGCGGTGGGTGCGAAGCAGATCCTTCGTCGTCACACACAGATAGTCGTAATTGATCTCCGGCAGGGCTTCCTGTCCGCTTCCGTCCTCCATGCGGTAGGAAGCATCTCCCCAGGTCGTATCCACATAATAATAATTGCCGTCCACCTGCACCAGATTCCATGCATGGGCTTCTCCCGTATCCACCGTTCCCTGCACCAGTGTGCACATCACTCCCAGCCTGTTCAGAAGATACTGTGTCGCCTTGGCATAACCCTGGCAGACCGAAGCTCCGCCTAAAAATACCGAGGCAATATTCTGGTTATCCGCGGCATCCAGGTCATAATTCGTGCGAAATATGATCTGCTCATAGACGGCTTTTACCTTATCATATTCCGCGCCCTCCGCCGGGATCTCCGCCAGCCATTCCGCGGCTTTGTCACGGATCTCTTCCGCCTTCGCCTGTGCTTCTTCCTCCGTCATGGAGTAGGTGCCCGCGAAATCGATCCCCACGGTCTCCTCTCCTCTGGAATATTTCGTATAAGTATATCCCGTGGTATAAAAGATCTCCGGATGATCGATCAGCACACACTGGAAGATCCGGTCGATGTCCTGCTCATCCAGCCCCTGCTGCAACGGTTCGGCTGAGAGCTTTATGGTATCCGCCATGTCTCCCAGCGCCTGCTCCATCTCCCCGTACCAGATCTGTTCGTCTGCATCCAGGCTCTCATATGCAAAACGAGAGCCTCCCTCCTCTAAGAGGGAAAAGCTCTCTGTATGATCCTGTTCTGCGCATGTCTCCTCTTCCTGTCCGGGCAGGCTGTCGATCACTGTCTCGGGCAGTACAATGGTCTGCGGCACCTCCTCGAGGACCTCCTCCGAGGAACATGCCGTAAATGTCAGTAGCACTGACAAACATAGGAGTCCGACGTATCCGTTTTTTAACTTCCATCGAAAATTTTGAAAATTCTGAAAAAATTTCCCCATTCTATCCCCTGCACATATTTCGTATCGTTCTCTCGGGTAAGTTACGCATTAATTACGTCCGAATTCGGTCAGCACCAGTCCCTTATTACGATCCAGGGTCATGCCGATGCTCCAGGAATTTACGAATAACAGTAACGGATTGCCCTTCATGTCCTTGACCTTCTTCATATCGGAAGTACCGGACAATTTTGCCAGGTCGATCTCATCCTTGTTCTCGATCCAGCGGATATGCTCATAAGGCAGGTTCTCCAGACGGATCTCCACGTTGTATTCGTTCTCCAGACGGTATTTTAATACATCAAACTGCAGTACACCGACTACGCCGACAATGATCTCTTCCAAACCGGTGTTGAACTCCTGGAAGATCTGGATAGCACCCTCCTGGGCGATCTGTTCCACACCCTTGACGAACTGTTTTCTCTTCATGGTATCCACCTGGCGCACTCTCGCAAAATGCTCCGGTGCGAACGTAGGGATACCTTCGTACTGGAACTTCTCCCTGGGCATGCACAGGGTATCTCCGATGGAGAAAATACCGGGGTCGAACACACCGATAATATCTCCCGCATAAGCCTCGTTTAAGATCTTACGCTCATCTGCCATGATCTGCTGGGGCTGGGATAAGCGCATAACTTTATTGCCCTGCACATGACGTACTTCCATGTTCGCATCGAATTTACCGGAGCAGATACGCATGAATGCGATACGGTCTCTGTGAGCCTTGTTCATGTTAGCCTGGATCTTGAATACGAAAGCGCTGAACTCATGCTCCACAGGATCAATCATGCCGATGTCCGCTTTTCTCGGTAACGGTGTGGTGGTCATATTCAGGAAATGCTTTAAGAAGATCTCCACGCCGAAGTTGGTCAGAGCGGATCCGAAGCATACCGGGGTCAGATTACCCTTCTGTACTTCGTCTAAATCAAACTCTGCGCTGGCGCCGTCCAACAGTTCCACTTCGCCTAACAGCTTGTCCGCTGCTTCCTCTCCGATCAGCTCCTTCAGATGCTCCTCATCCTGAATGGGAATCTCTGTGGAAGTACCTTCCTTCGTTCCCTTCTCCGTATCGGAATAAGCGATCACACACTTTTTCTCACGGTCATAAACACCCTGGAATTCCTTACCGGAACCGATGGGCCAGTTGATGGGACAGGTAGCAATGCCAAGCTCCTTCTCGATATCGTCTAGCAGTTCAAAGGTATCCCTTGCCTCACGGTCCATCTTGTTGATAAAGGTGAAAATAGGGATCTTACGCATGACGCAGACCTTGAACAGCTTTCTGGTCTGTGCCTCGACACCCTTGGATGCATCGATGACCATGACTGCGGAGTCTGCCGCCATCAGGGTACGGTAGGTATCCTCAGAGAAGTCCTGATGTCCCGGGGTATCCAGGATATTGATACAATAGCCGTCATACTCGAACTGCAATACGGAAGAGGTAACGGAAATACCTCTGTCCTTCTCGATCTGCATCCAGTCGGACACCGCATGTCTGGCGGTTGCCTTACCCTTTACGCTTCCTGCCAGATTGATAGCTCCTCCGTAGAGCAGGAACTTCTCGGTCAGGGTCGTCTTACCGGCATCCGGATGGGAAATGATGGCAAAAGTCCGGCGGCGATTGATCTCTTCTGTATAATTATTACTCACTACTATAGTCCTCCAAATATATCTTAAAATCTATTTTCGCAGCTTCCGGGAATCTGCTTTCTACGACGGATCTGCCTTTAAAACAGAGCTGCCTTCAAACTCCGGCTGGATTCCGAAATAATCCAGTACCGTAGCACCGATGTCGGAAAAGGTCGGTCTCGTTCCGCGGCTGCCCGGTGTCACAGGGGCACCGTACATGATAAACGGCGTATATTCTCTGGTGTGATCCGTGGTTGCCTTATACGCGGGATCGCAGCCATGATCTGCCGTGATCATCAGAATGTCCTCGGGTCCCATCTTCGCCTGAATCTCAGGAAGTTTCTCATCAAAATAAGCCAGTGCCTTCGCGTAACCGTCCACATCTCTTCTGTGACCGTAGAGCATATCATAATCTACCAGATTAATAAAGCAGAGTCCCTCAAAATCCTTGTCCAGATATTCCAACGTCCGCTCGATGCCTTCCGCATTGCCGGAGGTGTATACATGCTCGGTGATACCTTTACCCACGAAAATATCCTGGATCTTGCCCACAGCAATGACATCCTTGCCAACAGCCTTCAGCTGGTCTAACATGGTCACTGCGGGAGGCAGCAGGGAAAAATCATGTCTTCTGGGGATACGGGTATAATTGCCGCTCTCACCGATAAAAGGTCTGGCAATGACACGACCTACACCATGCTCTCCCTGTAAGATCTGTCTGGCAATACGACAGTAGTCATATAACTGCTCCACGGGAACCACATCCTCATGGGCAGCGATCTGGAAAACGCTGTCTGCGGAAGTATATACGATCAGTTTGCCGGTGCGCACATGCTCGTCCCCGTAATCCGCAATGACCTGTGTGCCGGAGTACGGCTTGTTGCACAGGACATCTCTGCCGGTACGGATCCGGAACTCTTCCAGTACCTCTTCGGGGAAGCCGTTCGGGTAGGTGGGCAGGGGCTTGGGAGAATAGATGCCTGCGATCTCCCAGTGTCCGATGGTGGTGTCCTTGCCGCGGGAACGCTCCGTCATGCGGGCATACGCCGCTGTGGGATGCTCTGTCTTCTCTCCGACTTTCACGCCGTCGATGTTGAACAATCCCAGGTCCTTCATATGTTCCATATGGAAATAGGAGCTTTGGGATACACTTCTTAACGTATTTACATTAATATCACCGTAAGCCCCGGCATCCGGCATTTCACCGATGCCGAAGCTGTCCAGTACAATTAAAAAGACTCTCTTCATATTTTTTCCTCATCTGGTATGGCTTTTACCTTTTCTATCCGCCAGTAACCCTTGGTATCATAACATAATTTTTTCCTCATGTACACAAAAATATCACTGTGCGATGGTGCTGATAACGATATTTTCCGCCGCAATATCCGTCTTTCTTTTTACAATATCTTCGATCTGTGCCCGCTGCACATCGTCAAGTTCCGCCGCATTGACTACCACATCCACGGCATCCCCGTTGATGCTGACCACTGCCTCGTCAAAGCCCTTCGCCTGGAGGAGCACTTCCGCAGCTGCCTCTTTTTCCGCGATCTCCGTCATATGTACCATGCTGTCCACGGCTTCCTGCTTCTGTGCATCACTGAGTTCCGTGCTGTTGATGATCTCTAACAGTGTCTCCTTGTTGCGGGCTCTGGTCTGTTCTTTCGACAATCTCGCCGCCGACAGTACCTCCACGCCATTCGTTCCGGTCAGTACCGCTTCCCCGGGGATCTCTCCCTCGTCCGGAGTCGCTTCCGCCACCTGCATATCCTCATCCAGATAATCCTCCATGACGATCTCCACATCGGAATCCAGGCTCTCCATATCTGTAATAATATCCGCGGAATCCACCGCACTCAGATTCTCTGTGTCTGTGCCGTCCGACGCCAGATACTCCTTTTCCAGGTTGGTCCCCGCAAACTGCAGATAACCTGCAATGGCTATCATAATGGCAAGTGCGGTAATCATAAGCTGATTCTTCTTAATTAAGTTTTTCACTGCGTTCCCCTTTTCCAAAGGCGTGTATCTGCCTTCTTGATTTTATACTCTATTGTATGTACCCGCCCCGGCGGATATGTTTCCCGGAATTCATTTTTCCAGCACCTTGACCTTATGAGCTTCCACACCGAAAAGTGCCTGTGCGATCTGGGTGATCTCACTGGTCATATTGCCCTTTCCGGTGCCCTCCGCCACCACCAGCACGCCCTCCACTTTCGGTGTGATCGTCTTCACCACAAAAGGGGATCCCTGACTGCCGTTCTGATAGACGGTCTGGTAGTCCGTGTTGGAGGAATTCACACTGCGGGTTCCTCCCGCAGAATCCTGTTCCTCAGTAGCAGAACGCTCCGCCGTCATATCTTTCTCAACGATTTTTTCCTCCGAAGATTCCAGGGTGATCATGACCTCTACCTCACCCAGTCCCCGGATGGATTCCAGCATTTTTTTAAGCCTCTCTTCCAGATAGGCTGCATATTCTTCCGTGCTTCCCATAGTCACTGCCCGGGTTCCGGTCTCCATAATATTCTGTTCTCCCGCATCCTGCTGCCCGGAGGACGTTAAAATCCCGGCGTTGTACTGTCCCGCGTCCGCTGTGCCGGAATCTGACGCGTCTTCTTTTTTGACCGGCAGGACGATGATAAATAACAGAACGCCAAGCAGTACCAGGATCAGCAGATTGTCCCGCTTAAACCACTTCGGAGGTTCTGCCTTGCCATCTTCTTTTCCATCTCTTTTCCCGATGATTTTTTCCAGGAATTCTCCCATGCTGCGCCCTCTCTTCCCCTTTTATTTTCATTATCCTATTCCACTATTCCAGCCGGATCGGTTCGACTTCCACGTTGATCTCTCCGGATTTCTGCGAGGGTTCCGCTCCCTGTCCGATTTCTGTCTGCTGTGCTATGGCATCTGCCGTATTCTGCGCCTCTTCTTCTGTCTGCCCCGCCTGCGCAGAAGCCCTGGTAAACACCGACTGCAGTTCTTCTGTAAATTCCGCCGTCTGTGCTTCCACGCTGAAGTTGTCATCCCCTCTAAGCAGTGTCAGCACCGGCTGCAGCAACTGGATCAGAAGCATCACAGACAATAGCAGTTTTAAATATTTTTCATAAGATTCCTTCGGTCGAAAATGAACGATGGTCTGGGCACAGATTAAGAATATCCCCGCCTGTCCCACGATTTGGTAGAGCCACTGCATAGTTTCACACTCCTTTACTTCCGACAGCCAAAAGTGCCAGTGTGATCAGAAACAGAAACATTGCCGTCCCCGCGGTGCGAAATAACAGCATCCCGGCATTGCCTATTCGATCCGTACAATTGGTCACTCTCTTATCGCTGACGATTCCCATAAAAGCCGCCGCAGCTTTGATCAACACCGCGGTAAACAGAATCTGCAACAAGGGTGCCGCACAGACTGCGATCAACAATAACAGCAACATTACCCCAATACTGTTACGGATCACCACCGCGGAACCTACCGCCAGCTCCAGGATCCCATCCGCCGCATTTCCGATACCCGGCAGTGCGGAGATTGCTTTCTCCACCGCAGAAGTCTTCACAGAGTCCAGTACCGGTGTGACCAGCGACTGGAACACACTGATCCCCGTGACCACTCCCAGACAAGCCTTCAGTATCCAACCGATGGCTTTCTCCAGCAGATCCGTTAAAAGTGCCAGCTTCTCCTCCACCCAGATCCCATTGATCAGGTTCAGCAGACTGTAGCTGTAGATCAGCGGAAGTACTACCCCTAGCAGTATCTTCTCCGTGCCGTAGATCAACAACAGCATCAGCTGATATCCGGCACCCACGGTAGCAGGTCCGGACGCCACCCCTACCGCCAGGAGATAGGTCGGCACCATCAGTTTTACAAACAGAATAATATTTTCCATGGTATCCCTCGCCGTCTGCAGTACTCCGAAAAAGCATTGCAGCAGGATCACTCCCATCAGCAGATAGATAAAATAAAAGCTTAAGTCTGCGATCTGGTGTTTGTCGAAAACATCCACAAAATGAATTAACAGCGCCGACAGAATACCCAGTACGATCAGCCAGATCAGTATATTTTTCATGCCGGATACATACGTCCCCATTCCCCGGATCACTTCCCTGACAAGACTTCCTGCCGCTCCCAGCACATCTCCCTGCAATAGTTGTCCAAGCAGTTCCGCTGCCGAGATTTGGAAGGTGGGAAACAGTTTCTGCATTCCCTTCTCCAGCTCGTCCATACCGTATTCCTGCCACATCATGTCCATCTGCATAGCCGCTCCTACAACATGCCGTAGATCTGCCGGATCACTGACAG
>CAVJMX010000031.1:0-26280 GCA_963650795.1 Bacteroidales bacterium H4 | reverse complement strand
TCAGCCGATCCGCGCCATGGAGGGCGCGTGTAGGCGACCCCGTCATGATGAGAAATGCTTTATCACTTTTCGTAGAAAATTCACACCCGGAGACGCGACATCAAGGCGTGATGTTCCGTTCGCCGCGGGCGTTCGTGGGTTCATATCTAACTTTACGGCAAAAACCTCTTGACATATCCGAAAAATCATCGTACCATTGTATTAAATAAATAATACAGCAACACAACAATACAAGAAAGGATGATAGGAATGGCGTGGGAATTAGATGCTGACAGACCGATATATGCGCAGCTGGTGGAGCGGATCCAGCGGGAAATCGTCTCCGGCAAATACCAGCCGGGAGAGAAGCTGCCGAGTGTCAGAGACCTTGCGGCAGTGGCAGCGGTGAACCCGAACACGATGCAGAAGGCATTTGCGGAACTGGAGCGGAGCGGTCTGATCGTAACACAGCGTACCAGCGGGCGGACCGTGACAGAGGACACAGAACTGATCGGGAACACCAGAGAAAAGCTGGCAGCCAGTCATGCACGGAATTTTATCAAGAATATGCAGGAACTGGGATATCAGCGGGAAGAGATCCGGGATTTCTTCGATAAAGTACAGTACAGAGAATAAAGAGAGGCAGGAACAGAAATGAGTAATTTGGTAGAAATCACAGATCTGACCAAGAAATATGGCGAAAATGCCGCAGTAAACCATCTGTCCGTAAGTCTTCCCAAGGGGAAGATCATCGGACTGCTAGGTCCCAACGGCAGTGGCAAGACCACACTGATCAAAATGTTGAACGGGCTGTTGACTCCGACGGAAGGCACCATCCTGATCGACGGCCATCCTGTGGGAACGGAGACGAAGAGCAAGGTAGCCTATCTGCCGGACCGCACGTATCTGACCATGAATCAGACGATCCGGGAGATTCTGGATTATTTTCAGGACTTCTATGCGGATTTTACGAGAGAACGCGCCGAAGAGATGTTGAAGAGCCTTGGAATCGACCCGTCCGTGAAGATGCGGACCTTATCCAAAGGTACCAAGGAGAAGGTACAGCTGATCTTAGTTATGAGCCGCAATGCCAGCCTGTATATTCTGGACGAACCCATTGCCGGCGTGGATCCGGCGGCGAGAGATTACATCCTGCGCACCATCATCAATAACTATAATCCGGAAGCCACCGTGCTGATCTCCACCCACCTGATCGAGGATGTGGAGCAGGTGCTGGATGAAGTGATCTTCATGCGCTGCGGTCAGCTGGTGTTATACACATCCGTTGACAATATCAGAGAAGAGAAGGGCAAGTCCGTAGATGCTTACTTCAGGGAGGTGTTCGCATGTTAGGCAAGTTAATGAAATATGAATGGAAAAATACCTGGAAAGCGGGTACACTGATGCTTCTGGGAATGCTTGTAGTCACCGTGATCGGCTGCATGGTATTAAGTATGCCGGGAGGATTGGTAGATGGATTTGTGAATAGCAGCGATGTAAATGCGGCACGGAGCTGGTTTGTACTCTCCTCCTTTGTGGCAACGCTGATCCTGTATGTGATCATGCTGTTAGCATCCACCTGGGGCATGCTGATCTTCCTGGGAATCCGCTTTTACCGCAGCATGTACACAGATGAGGGTTATCTGTCCCACACCCTGCCGGTGACGGCCAACCAGCTGTTTCTAAGTAAGGTACTGGTCTCCGGAATCTGGTATCTGCTGATTTCACTCGGTATCCTGATCTCGGTGATTGCACTGGTGTTCTCCATGGTGTGGGGAGTGATACATATTGACGCATTTGCAAATGTCATAGAACAATACGGCGGCAATACCTGGGCGTTTTTGTCGGATGTTGCCTATGAGTTTGGCAGATACTACGAAGAACAGATGGGAATCAATCTGGTACATTATGGGATCAGCTTATTGTTAATCTATGTGACAGGTCCCTTTATTACGATGATTACTTTATTCGGATCACTGACTATCGGACAGCTCTCTTCCAGACATAAAGGACTGATGGGAATCCTTGTCTATGCGGGACTCGCGATTCTGCTCGGAATCATCGGCAGTACCGTACAGAGTGTATTTATGGTTGGCAGCAATGTTGTGAGCGGTGCAGGCAAAATTACACTGTCCACCAACGCAGGATATGATATTTGTGTGATTACCAGCGTGCTCGTTGCGGCAATCATGTATGGGGTATCTTACTATATTATGAATCGAAAATTAAACCTGGACTAACCTGGTCTACACCTTGCCCTTGCGTAGCAAATTTGGTATAATAAATCCAAATGACAACAGGGAACGGGTGAAGGTACATGCAGGAGATTATTGATAGAATTTTAGGAGGGAACTTCGATTACGAGAACGGCTCTTTGGAATTCTCCTGCTCTAAAATAGAAATCTCGCTGTCACAGGGGACAGCGTATGAGGGCTCTTTTCACATCCTCTCTGCATCGGAAGGCTATGTAAAAGGATCCGTCATCTCAGACCATCTGAAAATGGAATGTATGACCGATCAGTTTACCGGCTCCGATGCAGAAATTTTTTACTGCTTCCACGGTGAGAATCTGGAAGAGGGGGATGTGGTGAAGGGCTCTTTTTCTGTGGTCAGCAACCGTGGAGAATACAACCTTCCCTTTGTGGTGACGGTGGAACACGGAGTGTTAAATTCCTCCATCGGTGCCATAAGGAATCTGTTCCACTTCGCGAATCTGGCGAAAAGCAACTGGAAGGAAGCGGTGAGGCTGTTCTACAGCCCGGAATTTTTACGATTGTTTACAGGGAACGATGCTCATTTTTACGAGACTTACCGGATGCTGTCTGCCTGCGAAGGCAATGAGCAGAACATGGAAGAATTCCTGATCTGCATCAATAAAAAACAGCAGATCGAATTCCTGGTGGAAGAGAAGGAACTGGTGAAAAAGCTGCCCCGTACAGAAGGCAATTACGGCGTGTCGGAGAACAGCCTGACCATTGTGAAAAACGGCTGGGGCTATACCAATCTGCAGATTGAATGCGAGGGAGAGTTCGTCTTCACAGAAAAAGAAAGTTTAAGCGATGACGATTTCCTCGGCAACCGGTGCAGACTTCCCATATATATTGACAGCAGTGTATGCAGACCCGGTAAAAATTTCGGAAAGATATATATCTATAATGCTTATATTTCCATAGAGATCCCTGTGATGGTACAGCTGGGAGACCGGACGGCGGTGCGGCATGCGGATCACAGCCACATGCAGTGCATCTCCCAGATAATGAAATATTATGTGGAATCCCGTCTGAAAAAAATCGGCACCGGCACCTGGCTGGCAGAGACTGGGAAACTGGTGGAGCGCATGGTGACCATGGATGAAAAGGACGTGTCGGCGAGACTGTTCCAGGCGCAGCTTCTGATCACGGAGGAACGTTATAACGAAGCGGGCTGGATCTTAGACCATGCGGCGGACATGCTGGAAGCGCAGAAAGCCACCAGCGGAGAGCTGTGGGCGTATTATCTGTACCTGACCACACTGATCCACAGAGATGCCCAGTATACCCTGCAGACCGCGGAGCAGGTGGAACAGATCTACCGTTACGACAGGAGTCGTTGGAGAGTGGCATGGCTTTTGCTGTATCTGTCGGAGGAATACAACCGGTCCACCTCCGGGAAATGGATGTTCCTCGAAAAGCAGTACCAGTACGGCTGTACCAGCCCGGTAATCTATCTGGAGGCACTGGCACTTTTAAATGGAAATCCGGCACTTTTGCGGAAGCTGAACGGTTTTGAACTGCAGGTGCTGCATTTCGGAGTCAGACACGGAGCAGTGAATGACAGTCTCTTAGAACAGCTTTTGTATCTGTCCGGCAGGGTACGGGAATATTCCCCGCTGTTATGCCGGATATTGAAGATGACCTATGAGAAAAAGGAGGATGTACGGATCCTGCAGGAGATCTGCAGCCTGTTGATCAAGGGAAGCAAGACCGGAGCGGATGCGTACGTCTGGTACCAAAAAGGCGTGGAGAGTCATCTGCGGATCACGAATCTGTATGAATATTACATGGCTTCGGTGGATATGGATGCTGCCACGGAGCTGCCCAAGGTGATCCTGATGTACTTCTCTTTCCAGAACAATCTGGATTATGAGCACAGTGCATTTTTATATGCCTATCTGTTAAAGCACAGAGCAGAATATGAGGAACTGTACGAGCATTACGAGCCGCGCATCGAACGGTTTGTGATCGATCAGATTCAGAAGCAGCATATCAACAGGCACCTGGCAGTATTGTACCAGAAGTTCTTAACGCCGGCGATCGTGACGGAAGTCATGGCGAAGCCCCTGTCGAGACTCCTGTTCGCTCATCTGGTCAGAGTGGAAGATGACAGAATGCGCAAGGTGATCGTCTGCCAGCCGGGCAACCGGAAGATGAAGGAAATCCCGTTACTGAATGGAACGGCATGGGTGGCAATCTATGGGAATGAGTATACCATCGGCTTTGAGGATGCCTATGGCAATCGGTTCCTGAAAAATGTGGAGTACACCCTGGAGAAACTGCTGGTACCCGGAAAATATCTGCGCCTGCTGGAGCATTATGTTCCGGATACGGTGGAACTGGATCTGTATTTTGCGGAGAATGATAAGGGCGAAGAAGCGCTGTCCTCCGCGAAGCTGATGCGCATGGCGCGGCTGGCTTCCTCCGATGCGGTGGAACCGGAACTCAGACAGAAGCAGGCGGTAGCACTGGTACAGGCGTATTTCGATGCGGACAATATGCAGGCACTGGATGCCTATCTGCAGGAATTAGACGGGCAGAAATTTACGACGGAACAGAGAGAGATCCTGCTTCGGTTCCTGGTGCTTCGCGGGAATTATGAAAAGGCATACGAATGGATCGATAGTTTCACACCGTATTATGCGGATGCTAAGATATTGCTCCGACTGACGGATGCTTTGATCTCCCAGGCGGCACATGATGGAGAACCGGCATTGTATGCGGCAGCGCTGTCCGCCTTCCGCAGGGGAAAATACAACGGCAATGTTCTGGAGTATCTGGTGCGCTATGCTGCGGGGACGACGAAGGAACTGCGGGACATCTGGAAATCCGCCAGATCCTTTGAGGTGGACTGCTATGAACTCAGTGAGAGGATCCTGGTACAGATGCTGTTCTCCGGGGCTTTTGTGGGAGAGAGAATGGAGATCTTCCGCTATTATGTATCCCAGGGAGCGAGACAGGAGATCGAGGAAGCGGTACTGATCCAGAGCTCCTGTGATTACTTCTGCAGAGAAAAGCTCACGGAAGACTATATTTTCCGGGAGATACGCAATACCTACCTGCGGGGAGAAGAGACCCAGCGGATCTGCAAGCTGGCATATCTGAAGTTCTATGCGGAGAACCGGGATAAAATAGAAAAAGAAGATGAACCCCTGATCCGGGATTTCCTGGAGGAAATGATGCGGGATCACATTCATCTGAACTTTTTTAGGGAATTCAAGGATTGTCTGCCCGAGCTTCAGGAACTGAAGGACAAGACTATCGTGGAGTACCATACAAAGAGCGGTGTCCGGGCAAGGATCCATTATGTGATGCTGCATGAGAACGGACAGGCGGAGGATTATCTGTCGGAGTACATGCAGGAAGTGTACAGCGGTGTATTTTTCAAGGAATTCGTATTGTTCTTCGGGGAAAACATCCAGTATTACATCATGGAGGAGTCTGACAGCGGGGAGCAGCTGACCGAGAGCGGCAGTCTGCAGCGGAGCGATATCATGAATGATAATCCGGACAGCAAATACGAGATCATCAATGACATGATGATCAGCATGACGCTGCAGGATGACGATACCCTGGATCATCTGATCGAAGAATATTACCGGAGAGAATATCTGGATCACAGATTATTTACCTTACAGTGAGACAAAGAGAAATTAAGGAATGACAACGGAGAGGAGGCGGAAGAAGGATGCGGCTGCCGGGAAGTGAAAAAGTAATCGTCGGATATGATTTAGGCAGCAGATATGCGCAGATCAGCTGCTATGTTACGGGCAGTGAGGAAGAGATCAGAACGCTGTCTTCCGTGGCGGGATCCCAGGTCTATACCATTCCGCTGGCACTCAGCAAGAGACAGGGTGTGAACCAGTGGTTCTACGGAAGCGAAGCGGTAAGATATGCACAGGAAGAGGACGGGATCCTGGTGGAGGATCTTCTGAAGCTGGCAAAGGACGGCGAACCGGTGCAGATCGATGGCACGGCGTTAGACCCGGTGGCATTGTTAACTCTTTTCCTGAAACGGAGTCTTGGACTGTTATCCCAGGTGACGAATACAGAGAAGATCGGGGCACTGATGATCACCTGTGAAGAACTGGATCCCCGGACGTTAGAAGTGCTGACTGCGGCGACGGAAGGACTGCATCTTAAGACGGAGCAGATCTGTTTTCAGAGTCATGTGGAAAGCTTTTATTATTATAATCTGCACCAGCCGGAGGAACTGTGGCGGCATACGACGGTGCTGTGCGAATACGCGGAGCATTCCATCCGGACGTACTGCATGGAATGCAACCGCCATACCACACCGGTGGTGGCTTACATGGAAGAGCGGGAATTCCCGTTCCCGGTGCCGGAATCGGATGAGAAAATGTTAGAGATCGCCACCAGCCTGTGCGGCAGCCGGATCGTTTCTTCCGTGTATCTGATCGGCGAGGCATTTTCCCAGGAATGGATGAAGGAATCTTTGCGCTATCTGTGTCATGGAAGAAGAGTATTCCAGGGCAACAACCTGTTCAGCAAGGGTGCCTGCTATGGCATGATGGAGAGACTGTCTCCCAGCGAGGCAGGGAAGACCCACGTATTTTTAGGTGACGATAAATTAAAATCCAACATCGGCATGAAGATCTTAAGGCAGGGGGAGGAATCCTACTGCGCACTTCTCGATGCAGGAATCAACTGGTACGAGGCGAAGAACAGCATGGAATTCTATCTGTTGGAGGGACGCGCAGCGGAGATCCTGATCACATCCCTGACAGGCAAGGGGAACCGGATCGCCAGGATCGTCCCCGAGGAACTGCAGGAGGGAATCACCAGGCTTAAGATCAGTGTGGAGATGCGGGATGATACACATCTTATGGTGGAACTGGAAGATCTGGGATTTGGCACATTTCGTGCGGCAACACACCATATCTGGAAAGAAGAGATTGAACTGTAAGCGACCGGACGGTGATCTGGCTGACAACTAAAAGTGGATGGAAATGAGGAATGGAAATGAGGGCAAGTCTGTGCGTAGGTGAATATTGTGAAAATGCCTATACGGTGGAAGAACTGGGGATCCGTGTCTGCTGCATGGAGGAATTGTGCTATTGCCTGAAGGAGAATGCTTTCCTCTTAGATCTGTCCATTATGAACGATAAGCTGGCGGACTGGATCGGCGAGGAATGTAAGGTCAGGGAGCTGGCGAAACAGTTGTACCCCATGATACATAAGCAGGGCTCCTTAAGTGTGTTTGTGTTGACGATTTTACAGTATGTGGGAATGTATGGGGAAGAGGATCTGCGGCAGGTGGAACAGGTGCTGAAGCAGGGTGCCGGACTCAGCAACTTAGAGAAGCGCAAGAGCCAGATCGACTATATGGTGGAAAAGAGAAAATATGCCGCTGCGATCCGTGGATACGATATGCTGTTAGAGACCTGGAGTACCCTGGAAAAGGAAGGAAAAGACCTTCCGGCGGGGAATGTGAGGGCATCCATTCTGCACAATAAAGGAGTAGCGCTGACCGGGCTGATGCTGTATGACAAGGCGGCGGAACAATTTAGAGAAGCGTGGCAGTCTGAGCCTGAGAGAGTGCATCTGGACGCTTACCTTGCAGCAAAACGCATGGAGCTGCCGGAGGATGCCTATGTGGCTTTCGCAGCGCAGAATCCGGAATTCTATACCGAATCTCTCGAACTGGAGAAAAGCATGGAACAGTTCGGCAGGGAATGGGAACAGCAGCCGGAATACAGACAGTTACAGCTGCGAAGTACCTGGCGGTCAGAAGACAGACATAAGTATGATGCGGAAAATGAGAGACTTTTGACAGCGCTTAAGAACAGCTATCGGACCAGCGTGAACGTATAACAGACAGGAGAAAAGTATGGCGTGGTGGAACCGCTTTTTTAAGAAAAAAGAACCGGTACAGCAGGAGGAAGACTGGGAGCAGTTAGTCTATACCAGAAAAGGTGTGAATTTTGACGAGGAAGACCAGAGAAAGAGATACATTGTTAACTGCCTTGAGCAGATCGCGGAGGCTTCCAAGGAGATCAATCTGCTGACGGGAGAGTACAGCCTGGTGACTTCCTATCTGACGGATACGGATGAGATCGAGGCACTGCCAGAGGAACAGCGCTCAGAGGTCAATCGTACCGCAGCCAAACTGGCGGGGCTGGAGCAGGAGCGTAACAAATACCGGGAGAAAAAGAACCGCATGCGGGATGCGGATTTCTATGCAATCCGCAAAAGAGAAGATGAGATCGAAGAAGGGATTCAGAAGATCCGTGAAGGAGAAAAATACGGCAGTCTGGTCAGACAGGATCTGCACAGACTGGACAGCGAAAGACACGCCTACGAGTACCGGAGGAATGAGCTGGAGAATCTGATGAACAATCAGAGAGGTATGGCGGTGATTTTTTTTACGGCGTTAGTGGTCTGCGTGATCATGCTGGCAATCTTACAGTTCGGATTTGAGATGGATGTGTATGTGGGACTGTTCCTGGCAGTGGGAGCGGGCGCTGTGGCGATCTCTTACGTCTGCATCAAATATATGGATGCCGGACGGGAACTGCAGCGGGTGGAGAAGACTATCAACAAGATCATACAGCTGCAGAATAAGGTTAAGATCCGCTATGTGAACAACTGTCAGCTGATGGAATATCTCTATCTGAAATACAATACGGACAGCGCAGCGAAACTGGAAAAGCGCTGGAAACTGTATCAGGACGAAAAGGAAGAGCGGAAGCAGTTCGCAGAGGCAGAAGCAAAGACGGAGTACTATCAGAAACAGCTGGTGGAACAGTTGTCGAATTACCGCGTGCAGATGCCGGAGCGGTGGATAAGTCAGACAGCAGCGCTTCTGGACAAACGTGAGATGGTGGAGATCCGTCATGAACTGATCCAGAGAAGACAGGCACTCCGCAAGCAGATGGACTACAATCAGGACGTGGCGGAGAGCGCCCGCAATGAAGTAAAAGAAGTGGCGGCGTTATATCCGAAATATGCTAAGGAGATCCTGGCGATGGTGGAGCGTTACGACCGATAAAGAATTGACAAGACCCCTCCCGTTGTGTTACTATGACACCGTGTTAGCAATTTACCATGCTAAAGTATATGAGTGACAAGACGGGAGGATTTATTATGAAAAAAGTATTAGTAGCATTACTGGCAATCAGTATGGCAGCAGGTGTTCTGACCGGCTGCGGTTCTAAAGGATCTGAGAAATCATTTACCGTAGGATTCGATGCGGAGTTTCCCCCTTACGGATATCGCGATGACAGTGGAGAATATGTAGGCTTTGACCTGGATCTGGCAGCGGAAGTATGCAAGAGACAGGGCTGGGAGCTGGTAAAGCAGCCCATCGACTGGGATGCGAAGGATATGGAGCTGTCCTCCGGAGCCATTGACTGTATCTGGAACGGTTTCACCATGAACGGCAGAGAGGATGCCTATACCTGGACCGAGCCCTATATTGACAACAGCCAGGTATTCGTCGTAGCAGCTTCTTCCGGCGTACAGAACAAGGAAGAACTGGCAGGCAAAGTGGTAGCGGTACAGAAGGATTCCTCCGCACTGGCAGCTCTGAACGATGAAGAGAATGCAGATAATATTGCACTGCGTGATTCCTTCGCACAGCTGATCGAATATGCGGATTACAACACCGCTTTCATGGATCTGGAGCAGGGTGCGGTAGACGCCGTGGCTATTGATATCGGTGTGGCACAGTACCAGATCGACCAGAGAGAAGCAGGTAAGTTCGTTATGCTGCAGGGCGAGGACAACAAGCTGGCAGTAGAGCAGTATGCCGTAGGCTTCTTAAAGGGGAATGATGAGTTAAGAGATACCGTGCAGAAGACCCTGGATGAGATGGCAGCAGACGGTACCTTCGCACAGATCGCTGAAAAATGGGGACTGACCGACAGTGTCTGCCTCGGTAAATAACGCAAGATCATATAGTAAGTTAGATAATTAAGGAGTAGATTTCATGAGTTTGCTGACCATGTGTGCCCAGCTGTCAGAGGGCTTTCTGATAACGGTGGAAATATTTGTACTGACCCTTTTATTTTCCCTTCCTCTGGGGCTGATCGTAGCCTTCGGAAGAATGTCGGGATGTAAGGTGATCCGGATTATTTCCAAAATATACATATCCATCATGAGAGGAACTCCTCTGATGTTACAGATCATCGTGGTGTATTTCGCCCCTTTTTACGTATTCCGTATGCAGGTGGGGACAGGATATCGTTTCCCGGCGGTGATCGTGGCATTCGTGATCAATTATGCAGCGTATTTCGCAGAGATCTACCGTGCGGGCATCGAATCCATTCCGGTGGGGCAGTACGAGGCAGCACAGGTGTTGGGCTACAGTAAGGCGCAGACCTTCGTGAAAATCATTCTGCCGCAGGTGGTAAAGCGTGTGCTTCCGCCGGTGACCAACGAGACCATTACGTTAGTTAAGGATACTTCTATGGCATTTACCATCTCCATCGCGGAGATGTTCACGGTGGCGAAGCAGATCGGAGCTGCACAGACCAGTGTGGTTCCGCTGTTAGCCGCAGGCGTGTTCTACTATATCTTCAATCTCGTTGTGGCATCCTTCATGGAATACCTGGAGAAGAAGACATCTTATTACAGATAGGAGCAGTAACGTATATGGGACAGACAGACGGAGAGATCCTCTTAGAAATGAATCATGTGAAAAAAAGCTTTGACGGCAACGGAGTACTGAAGGATATCTCCCTGACAGTAAAAAAGGGAGAGGTCGTCTCCATCATCGGACCCTCCGGTTCCGGCAAATCCACACTGCTTCGCTGTGCAACGCTTTTGGAGAAAATGGACGGCGGAGAGCTGATCTATTTAGGACAGACGGCAGCTTCGGAGAAGACGGACAAAAACGGCAGAACACAGTGCGAATATGCATCCAAGGACAAACTGCATAAGATCCGCAAATGCTTCGGACTGGTGTTCCAGAACTTTAACCTGTTCCCTCATTATACGGTGATGAAAAATATCATCGATGCGCCGATCCATGTGGATAAGATAAGCCGCGTGGAAGCGGTGGAGAGAGCGGAAAAACTGCTGGCACAGTTAGGACTGTCGGACAAGGCAGACGCCTACCCGTATCAACTGTCCGGCGGACAGCAGCAGAGAGTATCCATAGCCAGGGCACTGGCACTGCAGCCGAAAATCCTGTTTTTCGATGAACCCACTTCAGCACTGGATCCTGAGCTGACCGCAGAGGTATTGAAGGTTATCAGACAGCTTGCCAGTGAGCATATGACCATGATCATCGTGACCCATGAGATGCAGTTTGCCAGGGAAGTGTCCGACCGGATCATTTTCATGGAGCAGGGGGTAATCGTGGAAGAAGGTTCTCCCGAAGCACTTTTTGCCACGGGAAATGCCCGTGTCCGGGAATTTATCGGAAAACTGCAGTAAAATATATTGATTTTTTTTCGCAAATCTGTTTATCTATAAGATGTGGGTTTTATCTAACCCACATCTGTTCCAAATCAAATTGAAAACATAAGAATGCGAGGACTGATGGTATGAGCGTACAGGAAATGAGACCGATCAAGGAAGGCAAAGTTCGTGAGATCTACGACAACGGAGATACCCTGATCATGGTGGCAACTGACCGTATCAGCTGCTTTGATGTGATCTTGGACAACACAGTAACGAAGAAGGGAACTGTATTGACCCAGATGTCGAAATTCTGGTTTGACATGACCGAGGATGTGATCCCCAATCATATGGTATCTGCGGATGTCAAGGATATGCCCGAATTTTTCAGACAGCCGAAATTTGACGGCAACAGCATGATGTGCAAGAAGCTGAATATGCTTCCCATCGAGTGCATCGTTCGTGGATACATTACCGGAAGCGGCTGGGAAAGCTACAAGAAGAACGGTACCGTATGCGGCATCAAGCTTCAGGAAGGTCTGAAGGAGGCAGATAAGCTTCCTGAGCCCATCTATACCCCTTCCACCAAAGCGGAGATCGGAGATCATGATGAGAATATCTCCTTTGAACAGAGTGTGGAATATCTGGAGAAGCGCTTCCCCGGAAAGGGAGCAGAATATGCTGCCAAGCTTCGTGACTATACCATCGCTATTTATAAAAAGTGTGCAGATTACGCATTGACCAAAGGAATCATCATTGCAGATACCAAGTTTGAGTTCGGTCTGGACGAGAACGGCAACATGGTACTGGGAGATGAAGTACTGACTCCCGACAGCTCCCGTTTCTGGCCGGTAGACGGCTATGAGCCCGGTCATGGCCAGCCTTCCTTTGACAAGCAGTTCGCCCGTGACTGGCTGAAAGCCAATCCCGAAAAGGGCTGGAAGCTGCCGGAGGAGATCGTGGAGAAGACCATTGCAAAATACCTTCAGGCATACAAAATGCTGACAGGTAAGGAACTGTAAATTATATTTTTCGGGTATTCTTTACTGCGGGGGCAGGCAGGAAAGGTAAGGATTATAAGTGACGGACAACATTTATATTCAGACAGAAAACAATGACAAATTAAAGGAAGAATGTGGTGTCTTCGGCGTGTACGATTTTGACGGACACGACGTGGCATCCACGATCTACTACGGTCTTCTCGCATTGCAGCACAGAGGACAGGAGAGCTGCGGTATCGCGGTCAGCGATACGAACGGTCCTAAGGGCAAGGTCTTAAGCAGCAAAGATATGGGGCTGGTCAATGAGGCGTTCACCCCGGAGCAGTTAGAGAAGTTAAAGGGTGACATCGGTGTGGGACATGTCCGCTATTCCACAGCGGGCGGCTCCACCAGAGAGAACGCACAGCCTTTGGTACTGAACTATGTAAAAGGTACTCTGGGACTGGCACATAACGGTAACCTGATCAATGCTCCGGAACTTCGAAGAGAGCTGGAGTACACCGGTGCTATCTTCCAGACGACCATCGATTCCGAGGTCATTGCGTACCATATTGCCAGAGAGCGTCTGAATTCCAGATCCGTAGAGGAAGCGGTGGGCAGAGCCATGACGAAGATCAAGGGAGCCTACTCCCTGGTTGTCATGTCTCCGAGAAAGCTGATCGGTGCCAGAGACCCTTATGGTTTCAAGCCGTTGTGTATCGGTAAGCGGGACAATGCGTATTTTCTGTCCAGTGAGACCTGTGCCCTGGATACAGTGGGAGCGGAGTTCGTAAGAGATGTGCTTCCCGGCGAGATCGTGACCATATCTCCGGAGAAGGGCATCGAGTCCGACACCACCCATGTATTAAAGCCTGCGGATACCGCAAGATGTATTTTTGAGTATATTTATTTCGCAAGACCCGACAGCCTTATCGACGGGATCAGCGTGTACGATTCCCGCATTCTGGCAGGAAAGTTCTTAGCCATGGATTCCCCGGTGGATGCGGATCTGGTCATCGGCGTACCGGAATCCGGCAACTGCGCAGCCATGGGATACTCCATGCAGTCGGGGATCCCTTACGGTATGGGCTTTGTGAAAAATGCCTATGTGGGCAGAACCTTTATCAAACCGAAGCAGAAGAGCAGAGAGAGCAGCGTACAGGTCAAGTTAAATCCTATCCGTGAGGCTGTGGAAGGCAAACGTGTCATCATGATCGATGATTCCATTGTCCGAGGTACTACTTCCGATCGTATTGTAAAGATGCTCAGAGAAGCAGGAGCAAAGGAAGTCCATATGAGAGTCAGCTCACCGCCTTTTCTGTGGCCCTGCTATTTCGGCACGGATGTCCCGGCGAGAGATCAGTTGATCGCGTATAACCGTTCCATCAAGGAGATCAGTGATCTGATCGGTACGGACAGTCTGGATTATCTGAAAATCGAGAGACTGGAAGAACTGGTGGGAGGAGATCTCGGTATCTGCAAGGGCTGCTTTACCGGAAAATACCCGATGGAACCGCCCGAGGAGGATATCCGCGGGGACTTCGACAAGTAAACAATAATGATTAAATATAAGAGGAGCAAGACAAATGAGTACAGGTACAGACAGATATCAGAGCCCGTTATCCGAACGCTATGCAAGTAAGGAAATGCAGTATATTTTCTCCCCGGATATGAAATTCCGCACATGGAGAAAGCTGTGGATCGCACTGGCAGAGACGGAGAAAGAGCTGGGACTGTCCCAGGACGGCAAGCCCGTCATCACAGACGAACAGATCGAGGAGCTGAAGGCTCACGCGGACGACATCAATTACGATGTGGCAAAAGAGCGTGAGAAGCTGGTGCGCCATGATGTTATGAGTCATGTCTACGCATACGGACAGCAGTGCCCCAAGGCAGCCGGAATCATTCATCTGGGTGCTACTTCCTGCTACGTTGGTGACAACACCGATATTATTGTGATGACAGAAGCGCTGAAGCTGGTCAGAAAAAAGCTGATCAATGTCATGAAGGAACTGGCGGATTTTGCAGACAAATATAAGGCACAGCCTACTCTTGCTTTTACTCATTTCCAGCCCGCACAGCCCACGACTGTAGGTAAGAGAGCAACGCTTTGGCTGCAGGAGTTCTCTTTGGATCTGGAAGATCTGGATCATGTTCTCGGCACCATGAAGCTGTTAGGCTCCAAGGGAACCACCGGTACCCAGGCTTCTTTCCTGGAGCTGTTCAACGGAGATCAGGAGACTATCGATAAGATCGATCCCATGATCGCTGCCAAGATGGGCTTCAAGGAGTGCTATCCCGTATCCGGACAGACCTATTCCCGTAAGGTAGATACCAGAGTGGCAAACGTACTGGCTGGTATTGCAGCATCTGCACATAAGATGAGCAACGACATCCGTCTGTTGCAGCACCTGAAAGAAGTGGAAGAGCCCTTCGAGAAGAATCAGATCGGTTCCTCCGCTATGGCATATAAGCGCAATCCTATGAGAAGTGAGCGTATTGCTTCTCTGTCCCGTTATGTGATGGTGGATGCCCTGAATCCCGCCATTACTTCCGCTACCCAGTGGTTCGAGAGAACCCTGGACGATTCTGCCAATAAGAGACTGTCCATTCCCGAAGGTTTCCTTGCCATCGACGGCATCCTGGATCTGTGCCTGAACGTGGTAGACGGTCTGGTAGTATATCCTAAGGTCATCGAGAAGCATTTGATGAGCGAGCTGCCTTTCATGGCTACTGAAAATATTATGATGGATGCTGTAAAATTAGGCGGCAACCGCCAGGAGCTGCACGAGCGTATCCGTGAGCTTTCCATGGAAGCCGGACGCAATGTCAAGGTAGAGGGCAAAGAGAACAATCTGTTAGAGCTGATTGCCGCTGATCCTGCCTTCCCCATGGGACTGGAGGAGCTGAAGGCATCCATGGATTCGTCCAAATATATCGGACGTTCCAAGGAGCAGGTGGAAGCGTTCCTGAAAAATGTGATCAACCCGATTCTGGATGCAAACAAAGATCTCCTGGGCGTAAAAGCGGAGATCAATGTATAAATAGGAATGTAACAATTATAGAAATCCGTCATTTGACCAAGAGCCAATGGCGGTTTTCTGCGTTACGGGAAAACGCAGGGAATCCGGAGATGCCTGCAGACAAATAATGTGAAATTATACAAAATATAATAAATATTGATTTTACTTATACCACAAAGTGATGTATACTAAGAGACAGTGTGAGAGAATGCTTTTCTCTCATTAAAGTAAGAGATTTGAGTTAGATTTATCACAGACTGTGATAAAGAATGGAGGAAAACATGGTAAAGGCAGTTGTAGGAGCCAACTGGGGCGACGAAGGAAAAGGAAAGATCACAGATATGCTGGCAGAGAAAGCGGACATTATCGTACGTTTTCAGGGCGGTGCGAATGCAGGACATACGATCGTAAACGAGTATGGTAAATTTGCTCTGCACACTCTTCCTTCCGGTGTATTTTACAATCATACTACCAGCGTGATTGGTAACGGTGTGGCATTGGATATCCCTCTTTTAATCAAAGAGATCAAGTCTATCACAGACAGAAATGTTCCGAAGCCTAAGATTCTGGTATCTGAGCGTGCGCAGATGGTAATGCCTTATCATAAATTATTTGATCAGTACGAAGAGGAGAGACTGGGCGGTAAGTCCTTTGGCTCTACCAAGTCCGGTATTGCACCTTTCTATTCCGATAAGTATGCGAAGATCGGCTTCCAGGTAAGTGAGTTGTTCGATGAGGAACTGTTGCAGGAAAAGGTACAGCGTGTCAGCGAGATGAAGAATGTTATCTTGGAGCATCTGTATCACAAGCCGCTGATCGATCCCGCAGAGCTGTTAAATACTCTGCATGAGTATCGTGAGATGATTGCTCCTTATGTCTGTGATGTATCTTCCTTCCTGGATAAAGCACTGAAAGAGGGCAAGACCATTCTGTTAGAGGGGCAGTTAGGTACCATGAAGGATCCGGATCACGGCATCTACCCCATGGTAACTTCTTCCTCCACTTTGGCAGCATATGGTGCTATCGGGGCAGGCATCCCTCCTTACGAGATCAAGCAGATCGTGACCGTAAGTAAGGCATATTCCTCCGCAGTAGGAGCAGGTGCTTTCGTTTCCGAGATCTTCGGCGATGAGGCAGATGAATTACGCCGCCGCGGCGGTGACGGCGGTGAGTTCGGTGCTACCACCGGACGTCCCAGACGTATGGGATGGTTCGACTGTGTAGCAACCAAGTACGGCTGCCGTCTGCAGGGCACTACCGATGTGGCATTTACCGTACTGGATGCACTGGGATATCTGGATGAGATTCCCGTATGTGTAGGCTATGAGATCGACGGTGAAGTGACCACCGATTTCCCTGTAACCTATAAGCTGGAGAAGGCTAAGCCCGTGCTGAAGACACTCCCCGGCTGGAAATGTGATATCCGCGGCATCCGTAACTTCGACGAACTGCCGGAGAACTGCAGAAAGTATGTAGAGTTCATCGAGGAGCAGATCGGCTACCCGATCACCATGGTCAGCAACGGACCCGGAAGAGAAGACATCATCTATCGTGAGAGTCCTTTGAAGAAATAATTACTATCGTAAATGCTATGTAAAGACAGGGGACAGGGCATGGTGCGGCATTCATTGCAGCCCATGCCCTTTTTGAAAAGGGGTTCGCCCATATGGAGGCAGTATGATCAATAACCTGGAAGCGTATAAAGTATTTTATTATGTGGCAAAATGTGGGAGTGTGACGAAGGCAGCGGGAGAACTGTCCATCTCACAGCCGGCGGTCAGCCAGGCAATCAAGCAGCTGGAAAATACACTGGATGTGTCGCTGTTTCACCGGGCAGCGAAGGGCGTGCGGCTGACCAGTGAGGGAGAACTGCTGCATTCCTATGTGGCAAAAGGGTACGAGCAGATCGAACTGGGGGTAAAGAAAGTCCACCAGATGCAGAATATGGAACTGGGCGAAGTCCGCATCGGTGCCAGCGATATGACGCTGCAGTTCTATCTGCTTCCTTATCTGGAGAAATTTCATGAGCAGTATCCGGGGATTAAGGTGATCGTCACCAACGCACCGACTCCGGAGACCCTGAATTATTTGAGAGAAGGCAGGATCGATTTCGGAATCGTCAGTACTCCTTTTCCGGACAGACCGGATGTTAAGATGATCCCGGTGCGGGAGATCGAGGATGTCTTCGTGGCGGGCAGACGTTTTTTCAGTTACAAAAACAGAACACTGGATTTCCAGGAGTTAGAAAGCCTTCCGTTAATATTTCTGGAGAAAAACACCAGCAGCCGAAGCTACATGGATGAATTTCTGGCGGGCAACGGTGTCTATGTACAGCCGGAATTTGAACTTGCCACCAGCGATATGATCGTGCAGTTCGTCAGACGAAATCTGGGAGTGGGCTGTGTAATGCGGGATTTTGCCAGAGATTATGTGGAATCCGGCTTGCTTTTTGAACTCAGGTTCAATAAAATGATACCCAAGAGACAGTTCTGTGTCGTAAGGAATACGAAGATGCCTATGGCACCGGCGGCGGAGAAGCTTCTGGAAATGATGGAGTTAGACCGGCAGGAACAGGGTTGAATACGGAAATAAAAAGAAACTCGCAATTTTGCAATAAGGAGAAGACTATGATACGCAATATAATTTTTGACATTGGCAATGTGTTGACGGATTACCGCTGGGAAGGCTTTCTGGCGGACAAGGGTTTCGATGCGGATATGATTAAAAGAATTGCAAAGGCATCCGTGCTGCATCCCTTATGGGCGGAATATGACCGCGGTATCTGGACGGATGACCAGGTGCTGGCGGCATTTGTGAAGGATGCCCCGGAGCTTGAGAAAGAGCTGTATCAGGCGTTTACTAATATCACTGGAATGGTGACCCCGAGAGCCTATGCCATTCCCTGGCTGCAGAAATTAAAAGCAAAGGGATACCATGTGTATTATCTGTCCAACTTCTCACGCAAAGCAGAGACAGAGTGTGTGGAGGCACTGGATTTCCTGCCGGAGATGGAAGGCGGTATCCTGTCCTATAAGGAGCAGCTGATCAAGCCGGAACCGGAGATCTACCAGCTGCTGTTAAACCGTTATGGATTAAAGGCGGAGGAAAGTGTATTTCTGGATGACACACTGAAAAATGTCCGGGCAGCCAAAGAGCAGGGCATCCACGGCATTCATTTTCTGACCAAAGAGCAGGCGGAAGAGGAACTGCGCAAGCTTGGCGTGGACTGCTAGTTATCCGTATCTTTCTCTTCCGGATGGAAATCTGTGAAAGTGGAGCGGTTCGTGAGCTTCCCGAACATCCAGGTGTAGATCCAGAGGAGAAGAGGAATTGCCACGGTTGCTAACAGGCAGGTGGCAAACAGCGCATGGCTGGCGGAACTGTCGAAGATTGCCGCCAGCAGCGTTACAACATATAACAGCACCAGTACCACGATTCCAATGATTGCCAGGATCTGTTTGGAAGTCATTTTTGTTTTCTTGTTATCTGTATTTTTATTCTGTGCCATTCCTATTCCTTTCCTTATTCGTGATTTTCTGAAGATTCCTGCTCGTCGGCATCGTGTTTCCTGGCTGGCTCAGGAATCGTGATCAGTACTTTCACGATACGATTCTGATCAATTCCCTGTACTTTTAGATGAATGCCGTTCTCCAGAGTGACTTCCTCACCGTCCTCAGGCAGACGATCCAGACAGTCAATGATCAGACCACCGATGGAATCATAGTCTTCACTGGTCAGATCCGTACCGAGTGCTTCATTGATGTCATCTAATTTCATGCTTCCTTCTACCAGGTAAGTGTCATCGGACATTTTCTGGATCAGTTCTTCTTCATCCTCGTCGTATTCATCGCGGATTTCACCGACAATCTCTTCTAACAGATCCTCTAAAGTGATCATTCCCACGGTAGCACCGTACTCATTTAAGACAAAGGAGACATTCGTGGTCTTTTCCCGCATCTCGTACATGAGGTCTGCAATTTTTTTGTATTCATAAGTATAATAAGCGTCTCGCAAAATGTTTCCCACATGGAAAGCACTCTGATCCTCCGTCAGGATAAAGTCCTTGATATTGATGAGACCGATGATATTGTCCTTGTCGTCCTCATAGACCGGAAGACGGGTATACATGGAATCCCGGAAGACTTCCAGAACATCATCATAGGTGGCATCTAAGCTGACTGTGACCATATTGATGCGGGGAATCATAATATCCTTGGCATGGGCATCGGAAAAGTCGAATACATTGTAAATCAGTTTCCGCTCTTCGGATTCGATGACACCGTCTTCATGGCTGACATCAACGTAAGTCTTCAGCTCGCTTTCTGTCATGGTATTGGTTTTTTTGTTCGGATCGATATGTAACAGCTTCATAATACCGTGGGACAGCAGATCCACAATGAAGATGACAGGTGTAAGCACCTGCATCAGAAAATAGATGATATTGCAGTAGGATAATGCCAGCTTTTCGGAATACAGCATGGCCCAGGTCTTGGGTACAATCTCGCCGCAGAGCAGTACGACAATGGTTACAATACCGGTTGCAATACCGACAGCCAGGTTGATTCGCATAGCTAATGTAGTTGCCAGGGAAGACGCAGTCAGATTTACAATATTATTACCGATCAGGATGGAACTGATCATTTTACTGTAATGATCCAGAATTTTGTTGACGCATGCGGCACGCTTATTGCCTTCTTCCTCCAAAGTACGCATCCGCACACGATTCACCGTGGACAGTGCCGTCTCGGCAGAAGAGAAAAAGCCGGACAGAAAAATCAGAATTACAATAGAAACAAGTTGTATGACACCAGAGGTATCCAAAAGAGTTCACTCCTTCTTTAAAATAGTAGGCATATGCCTCATTTATGTGTTATTAAGCAACAATATACAATAGGACAGGAATAGTTGTCAAGTTTCCCCGGGGTTTTGAATATACATTTTACATAGGTAAAAGGAGGATCGACATGGAGAAAAGAGGAGAGGGAAAAGAGAGCATTCCGGTACCGGCACTGGCGAAATGTCTGCTGGTATCTTATGTGCTGACATTGCTGCTTTTATGCCTGCTGGCACTTTTATTGTACAAACTGCATCTGACGGAAGGAATGGTGACCATCGCGATCTCCGCCATCTATGTGGTGACTACTTTTACGGCGGGGTTTTTAGCCGGGAAGAAAATAGGAAAACAGAAATTCCTGTGGGGAGCGCTCATGGGCGCTGCGTATTTTGTGATCCTGGCGGCGGTGTCGGTGTTAGTCAGAACCCCGGAGACGGCACTGGGGAATTCCTTCTGGACCACTCTGGTGCTGTGCGTGGCAGGGGGAACTCTGGGCGGAATGCTGGGGTAAAATACACAGACAGACAGGAATTTGACTCGATTTTAGACCTTTTTGAGAAAAAAAGCTTTTACAAATGCCAAATACATGATATAATGAGCAAAAATGAGTCGCGTGTCTGTAATTTACTAACACGCATAGCGTCTTCAGACGCTCTGAAATCATAAGGAGGCTATTTTTAATGAAGCATATTAAGACTTTAACAACCAGAGATTTAAAGGAATCCATGAAAAAGGGCGGCTGCGGCGAGTGCCAGACTTCCTGCCAGTCCGCATGTAAGACTTCCTGCACTGTAGGAAACCAGAGTTGTGAAAAGATTAAATAATCTAAGAAAATGAGAAGAGACTAACGTAAGCAGCGATTCAGGTCGCTGCTTATTCTCTGTTAATGTATTTTAGGCAATAAGAAGTAGAAAGAAGAGGAATAAAACTGTGATACACCAGTATAAGAGCAACGGCTATAATATCGTTATGGATGTGAACAGCGGTTCTGTTCATGTCGTGGATGATATTGTGTATGATATGATCCCGTTGGTGGAGCCTCTGGTGACAGAAGGCATCAAGGATGCGGATACCATCAAGGCAGCCGTACTGAATCTTGCAAATATCCCCTATCCCCAGGAGGAGATCACCGAGGCGGTGGACGAGGTTCTGGAGCTGGAGAAGGCAGGACAGCTGTTTGCTCCCGATATTTATGAGAATTACATTTTTGATTTTAAGAAGCGCCAGACCGTAGTTAAGGCACTGTGCCTGCACATTGCCCATGACTGTAACCTTGCCTGCAGATACTGCTTTGCGGAAGAGGGTGAGTACCACGGCAGAAGAGCGCTGATGAGCTTTGAGGTCGGCAAAAAGGCACTGGATTTCCTGGTGGCGAATTCCGGCAACCGTGTGAATCTGGAAGTGGATTTCTTCGGCGGCGAGCCCCTGATGAACTGGGATGTGGTAAAGCAGCTGGTAGAATACGGCAGAAGCTTGGAGAAGCCCAACAATAAAAAGTTCCGTTTCACCCTGACCACCAACGGTATCTTACTGAATGATGAGATTCTGGAGTTCGTCAATAAAGAGATGGGCAACATCGTGCTGAGTATCGACGGACGGAAAGAAATCAACGACAAGATGCGTCCTTTCCGTGGCGGACAGGGCAGCTACGATATCATCGTTCCCAAGTTCCAGAAGGTAGCGGAGAGCAGAGACCAGATGAATTATTACGTGCGCGGTACCTTTACCCACAATAATCTGGATTTCTCCAAGGATGTCCTGCATCTGGCAGACTTAGGATTCAAGCAGATCTCCGTGGAGCCCGTTGTGGCACAGCCTACGGATGATTATGCCATCAGAGAAGAAGACCTTCCGATCTTAAAGGAAGAATACGATAAACTGGCAGTAGAGATGATCAAGCGTAAGAAAGAGGGCAAGGCGTTCAATTTCTTCCACTTCATGATCGATCTGCAGGGTGGTCCCTGCGTGGCAAAGAGACTGTCCGGCTGTGGATCCGGTACCGAATATCTGGCAGTTACCCCCTGGGGAGACCTGTATCCCTGCCACCAGTTCGTGGGAAATGAGAAATTCCTCATGGGCAACGTGGACACCGGCGTGGTAAGAGATGATATCCGGGATGAGTTCAAGTGCTGTAATGTCTATGCCAAGGACAAGTGCAAAAAGTGTTTTGCCAAGTTCTACTGCAGCGGCGGTTGTGCGGCGAACTCTTATAATTTCCACGGCAGCATCAACGATGCGTATGACATCGGCTGTGAACTGCAGAGAAAACGTATTGAATGTGCTATCATGCTGAAGGCTGCGGAAGCGGCAGAAGCTTCAGAAGAATAGAAAGGACAAAGGAAAGATGAAAAAAAGTAAAGCAATCATCATTCTGCTCTGTGCCCTTCTGATCCTGCTGGGTGTCGGCTATGTGGATCTCTATGGCGTAGATGCAGAGGGAACAGGCAGTGCTTCAGACATCAGTCTGGGACTGGATCTGGCAGGTGGCGTCAGCATCACTTACCAGGTAGTCGGCGATGAAGAGCCGGATGCAACGGACATGGCAGATACTATTGCCAAGTTACAGCAGCGTGTTGAGAACTACAGCACAGAAGCCATCGTATACCAGGAGGGTACCGATCGTATCAATATCGAGATTCCCGGTGTAACCGATGCAAACAAGATTCTGGAAGAACTGGGGCGCCCTGGTTCCCTGTATTTCATTTCCGAGACGGACAGTGACGGCAATGCGAACTATTCCATTCAGGCAATCACGGACGCACAGGGTAACGTAAGCTATGGTTATGCACTGAACAAGACCATCGACGAGTTGAAGGCTGACGGTTCCATCAAGCTGGAGGGTACCGATGTCAAGACCGCGACGGCAGGATCTATTAAAGATTCAACCATGGGCAATACCACTTATGCGGTAGATCTGGTAATGACTGAGGAAGGTACCAAGAAATTTGAGGAAGCTACCAGAAATGCCTACGAAAAGAGCGAGACACTGGGTATCTATTATGATGGATCCTTTGTCAGTGTTCCTTCCGTAAAGGGTGTGTTCTCTGACGGTAATGCACAGATCTCTCCCATGAGCTCTTATGAAGAGGCTGAGAGCCTGGCTTCCACCATCCGTATCGGTGGTCTGAAGCTGGAGCTGGAGGAACTGCATTCCAAGGTCGTAGGCGCACAGCTGGGTGTGGAAGCTATCTCCACCAGCTTAAAGGCAGCAGTGATCGGATTTATCGTAGTGGCTGTATTCATGATTGCAGTATATTTCCTGCCCGGTTTTGCCTCCGTCATCGCACTGGGAATCTATGTGGCATTAGTTGTGCTTCTGCTAAACGGATTTGATCTGACACTGACGCTGTCAGGTATCGCAGGTATCATTCTTTCCATCGGTATGGCTGTAGATGCCAACGTTATCGTATTTGCCCGTATCCGTGAGGAACTGGCTACCGGCAAGACAGTTAAGAGCGCGATGCAGATCGGTTATGACAAGGCACTGTCTGCGATTATAGATGGTAATGTAACTACTCTGATTGCCTCCGCTGTGCTGTGGCTTCTGGGCCCCGGTACTGTAAAGGGCTTTGCACAGACTCTGGCACTTGGTATTGTGTTATCCATGTTCACAGCTCTTGTAGTGACCAAGTATATTATGAAAGCCTTCTACGCACTGGGACTTAAGGACCCTAAGTGGTATGGCGTTGGCAGAGAACTGAAGACAGTAAATTTCCTTGGCAAAAAGGGAATCTTCTTCGGATTGTCTCTGGCTGTGATACTGGCAGGCTTCATCACCATGGGTGTCTATAAGATGAACACCGGTGACGCGCTGAACTACAGCCTGGAGTTCAAGGGTGGTACTGCAACCACAGTGACCTTTAATGAAAGCTATACTCTGGAGCAGATCAACAGCGATATTGTTCCTCTGATTGAGAGCAGCACCGGCAGTGCTGTCCAGATTCAGACGGTACAGGGAACCAATGAAGTTATTTTTAAAACCAACTCCCTGGATATGGATCAGAGAGAAGCTTTGAATCAGGTATTTGTCGACAATTTCGGAGTGGACGAGTCTTTGATCACATCGGAGACCATCAGCTCCACCATCAGTAACGAGATGAAGTCCGATACGATCCTGGCAGTGGCAGTAGCTATTATCTGTATGCTGATTTACATCCGTTTGCGTTTCAGCGATATCCGTTTCGGTATCAGCAGTATTGCCTGTCTGCTGCATGATGTGCTGGTAGTAATTACCTTTTATGCACTGGCAAGAGTATCCGTCAGCAACACCTTTATAGCCTGTCTGCTGACTATCGTAGGTTACTCGATCAATGCGACTATCGTAATCTTTGATCGTCTGCGTGAGAATCTGGCAGTCATGACCAAGAAGGACGAGTTACAGGATGTCGTAAACCGCAGCATTACCCAGACACTGTCCCGAAGCTTATTTACTTCCCTGACCACTCTGGTAATGGTAGGTGCTCTGTACATCTGGGGTGTTACCAGCATCCGTGATTTCGCACTGCCTCTGATGGTAGGTATCATCTGCGGTGCTTATTCTTCCGTATGTATCGCAGGTGCCCTGTGGTATGTACTGAGAAAAAAGTTTGCACCCAAGGCAAAATAAAGGAAATAAACCGGATAGAAATAGTAAGGTGACTTAGAAGGAGTCGGAACGAGTTTTCCGGCTCTTTTCGCCTGTAATTACATAATTGACAAATTATACAATCGAGTTTACGATAATAGTTACAAGAATTTACGTTTACTAAAGAGGTTACTTATGAAGATTGCCATTTGTGATGACAAAGAAATCTATCTGAAACATGTTCGGGATATGCTTCAGACAGTAGCTGATGTAGAAATAGCAGCATGCTTTACAAAAGCAGCAGACTTATTGGAGAAGATTGCAGTTGGAGAAAAATATGATCTGATTCTAATGGATATTTTCTTCCCGGAAGATAATGAAAACGGAATAGAGTATGCCGTAAAAATAAATCAGTGTTTACCGGAAACACAAATCATATATATGACGGCATATAATGACAGCTATGCAGAAAAAATATTCTGGGGAAAGGTCAATTTGTGCGGATATCTGATAAAACCGATTCAGCAAAGCAGCCTGGAAACTTTGTTGGAGAAGGCAAGAAATAAACAGACGCATAATGAGGAAACTGTTATTTTCTGCTACAAGAATGGAATAGAAGTTATCTTAAAGAAAGATATTTATTATCTGGAAAGCGAAGCACATAAAATATGGATTCATACAGCGCAGGGAGATCGCATTATATATGATAAATTGGACAGCTATGAACAAAAAATGGATCACTTATTTTTGCGGGTGCATAAAAGCTATTTGGTGAATATGGATTGGATTTATAGTATATCCTCTAAAGCAGTATTTCTTAAAAACGGAATGGAAATTCCGGTCAGCAGATCTAAATATCAGCAGGTGAAAGAACGTTACTTCAGATATGTAAGAACAGAATTAAAGGGGACCTTCTAAGAAAGATGTTTTATTATGCAGCTAATTTTATTTTGTGGATGGTAGATTGCATCACCAGTTCCACTATATATTGTTTTGCGTTTGATGCTAAAAATGAAGATAGAGAACGTTGGAAGCTGATTGCCGGACTGGTAGCAGTAAGACTTCCGTTTACAGTAAGCAAATTTTTTGGCAATAGTAATACGATTATTAGAACGGTAAGTATTCTGGCAGTATTGGTCGGAATGGTTATTTATGCGCATTTCATGTTTAAGGGATATCTGTGGCAAAAAATAAGCTTTGTTGTATTCGAAGTGGTGCTCGGCTTTCTGGCGGAAATGGGTGTACAGATTATGCTGAATGACCGGCTTACACAATATGATAC
>CAVJMX010000030.1:3777-27607 GCA_963650795.1 Bacteroidales bacterium H4 | reverse complement strand
GAGCGTTAGTGAAGGAATGCTATCGAATCCTCGTAGCCCGCATTGGGGCTACTGGTTTTTTAAGTAAGCCATGGGTACAGTTGGCTTACTTAAGCATAACTGTACCCTCTCATTTTGAGAAATGGGCATAGATGCTCTTAACAAGTCATTTCATGCCCAATTATTTCTGCAAAAAGGGCACGGTGAGCCATGCATGGGGCTATCATGCTCACTTTTTCGACCATCATGGGCACAGTAGACCGGCACCAGCTTATGTGTGCCCTTTTCCATCAGTATCAAGGGTACGCGGGATACAAAAGAGTCTTGTTATGCCCTCCGACATTGGAAAAGTTATAAGCAAAGGATTTTGGAAGCCTTCAAGAAACCAGTAGCCCGCAGTTGGGGTAAGGACAAGCAGACTCTAAGCAGCCGTCGGTACCATAGCGTCCCAGGGGACGCATTGCGAGGGTACTTTCCTCGCTTATGTACCGCTACGGTCTGCGTCCGAAGTGGAAACGGGTCTGCAGTTCTTAGCCCCAATGCGGGCTACGGCGATTCTCAATTACTTATTTCAATTTCCAGATGTCTCTGTTGTACTCTGCGATGGTTCTGTCGGAGGAGAAGAATCCTGCCTTAGCGATGTTCACCAACATCATCTTCTTCCACTTCTGCTGATCCTCATAATCAGCGAATGCCTGATCTTTTACCTTGATGTAGTCTTCCAGGTCAAGCAGGGTCATGAACCAGTCTTTGTTCAGCAGCTCGTTGTACAGGCGCTCCAGGTTCTCCTTTTTGCCGACCTTGAGCACTTCCTTGCTGACGATGAAGTCTACAGCCTCTTTGATCACAGGGCTCTTCTTGTAGTAGTCCTTGGAGACATAATCTGCCTTCTCGTAGTGCTTGATGACAGTGTCGCTGTCCTGACCGAAGATGTAGATATTGTCATCACCTACCAGCTCATGGATCTCCACGTTTGCACCGTCACTGGTTCCCAGAGTTACGGCACCGTTCAGCATGAACTTCATGTTACCGGTTCCGGATGCCTCCTTAGAAGCCAGGGAGATCTGCTCGGAAATATCGCAGGCAGGAATCAGCTTCTCAGCATAGCTTACGTTGTAGTTCTCTACCATTACCAGCTTCATGTAAGGGCTGACTTCGGGATCGTTGTTGATAATGTCAGACATTACTAACAGCAGATGAATGATATCCTGTGCGATCACATACGCAGGTGCAGCCTTGGCACCAAAGATGAAGGTCAGTGGTGTAGAAGGCTTCTTGCCGCCCTTGATCTCCAGATATTTGTGAATGATATACAGAGCGTTCATCTGCTGACGCTTATACTCATGCAGACGCTTTACCTGAATATCGAAGATGGAATCGGGATTCAGCTCCACGCCTTCCTTCTCCTTGATATAGGATACCAGCTCTGCCTTCTTCGTCTTCTTGATGTCATAGATGGCATCCAGCACTGCCTGATCGTCCCTATGCTCTAACAGCTTCTGTAATTCCTCGGCATCCTTCTTGTAGCCATCGCCGATGGTCTGGGTCAGGAATGCAGCCAGCTCATGGTTACAGGACAGCAGCCATCTGCGGAAGGTGATACCGTTGGTCTTGTTGTTGAACTTCTCGGGGTAGATCTTGTAAAAATGGTTCAGCTCGCTCTGCTCCAGGATCTCGGTATGGATCGCTGCCACGCCGTTGACACTGTAGCCGTAGTGGATGTCGATGTGTGCCATGTGCACTCTCTTATCCTTGTCGATGATCTGTACCTTTTCGTCCTTGTATTTCTTTGCCACGCGGTCGCTCAGCTCCTTGATGATGGGAACCAGCTGAGGCACTACTTCTTCGATATAGGCTAAAGGCCATTTCTCCAGAGCTTCTGCCAGAATGGTATGGTTCGTGTAAGCACAGGTGCGGCTTACCACATCAATAGCTTCGTCCATGGTGAAGCCTTCCTCTGTGGTGAGGATACGGATCAGCTCAGGGATCACCATGGTGGGATGGGTATCGTTGATCTGGATTGCCACATGCTCAGGCAGAGTATGCAGATCGTAACCTTTTTCCTTTACTTCCTTCAGGATCAGCTGAGCACCGTTGCATACCATGAAGTACTCCTGATAGATACGCAGCCGGTTACCTGCCTCATCGGAATCATCGGGATACAGGAACAAGGTCAGGTTCTTCTCGATTGCTTCCTTATCGAAAGTGATGCCCTTCTTCACCAGACTCTCGTCTACGGTCTCGATATCAAATAGATGCAGCTTGTTCAGACCGTTCTCATAACCTACTACATCAATATCATACAGTACGGAAGTTACCTTGCGGTCACCGAAAGCCACTTCGAATTTGGTGCCGGTATTGTTCAGCCAGGAATCCTTCTGGATCCAGTCGTTCTTCTCAGCGTTCTGCAGATGATCCTTGAATACCTGCTTAAACAGACCGAAGTGATAGTTCAGACCGATACCGTCTCCGGGAAGTCCCAGAGTAGCGATGGAATCCAGGAAACATGCTGCCAGTCTTCCAAGACCACCGTTACCCAGGGAGGGTTCCGGCTCTGCCTCTTCGATGTCAGCGATGGTTTTGCCATTTTTCTTCAGGATGTCGCTCAGTTCCTCATAGATGCCTAAGTTGATCAGGTTGTTGGATAACAGCTTACCGATCAGGAACTCCATGGAAATGTAATATACTTTCTTGTCTCCGGTGATTGTGGGAATCTCTGCCATCTTCTCCTTGGTCAGCTGCAGTACTCCGGTGTACAGCTGTGCATCGGTGCAGGCACCGATATTCTTGCCATATAATTTCCCGGTGATTTCATTTAAAGTCTGCTCTAAATTCATTTCAAGCTCCATTCTGCACGATAAGTTTATTTTTTCAAAATGAATGTACCGTGCCACACTCATTTTTCATATCCTTTTTCTTTGTCTGGGTACTATACTTACTTTTGGGTATCCATACCCTTATCTCAGCCGGTCTCTGAGTATTTTTCACTTTTTCGGCTCTCTATACCCTTCTTGCCGCTGCGTCGTGGATATTTCCTGCCTTTTTCGCTCTCTATACCCTTCTTGCCGCTACGTCGTGGGTATTTCCTGCCTTTTCCGCTCTTCATACCCTTGCAATGCTTAGATTTTGTGTATGACTATCTCTTACAATACACAGAATAGCATAGGAAAACGTTTTCCGCAACCCTTTCTTTGATTTTCCAGGAATTTTGTGCAAAATAGCTTAACAGATAATATCCTTATAGTACATTTTCACGATACTGTGGGGCATGACTACCTGATGTCCCTCTCCGCCGTTCATCAGCTGATGTACCTCTTCCACGGCTCTGCTGGAGATGCTGTAGAAGTCCTGTCTGATAGTATTCATCTGCTTACCGACATATCCCATCAGGGTGATGCCGTCGAAACCGCACACCGGACGGAAAATGTCCATATCGATCAGGGCGTTCATGGCACCAATCGCCATCAGATCGGAAGCGCAGACTACCACATCTTTATTTTTCGCATATTTCAGTGCCACATTTCTCGCCGTCAGCTCACTGAAATCTCCCTGTCGTACCATCATGGTCAGATCCAGATCCTTCACCAGCCGCTTCATGCCTTTTAATCTCTGATCCGTGACATAACCGTCTCTCCTGCCCGCAATATACAGCACCCGCTTGCAGTTGTCGTCCAACACAGTCTTTTTCGCCACATCGTACTGCGCCTGCTCCTGGTCGATACTGATGGAAGTGGTTCTGGCATTCACGATAGGCGCATCCACCACCACGCAGGCGAACTGCTTCTCCCGGATCAGCTTCTGCAGCACCTTGTCCTCCTTGGACATGCCATAGATCACCACACCGGAGATACTCTGTGAGAGAAAAGATCTCGTGATCTCCTCCGCCGTCATTCCCGCGATCATGGAGGGGAAGATCGTCACCACCTCCACGTTGAGTTCCTTGGCTTTGTCCAGTGCTCCCACCAGATACTGCATGAAGATCTGGTCGATTGCCTGGGTCTGTCTGTTGGGATCCAGCACCAGTGCGATTCTTCCGAACTGCTTAGAAGACAGCGCCGCAGCAATGGAATTCGGAATATAATTCAACTCCTTAATGGCATCCTGTACCTTTTTTTTCGTCTCTTCGCTGACATTCGGATAGCCGTTTAAGACCTTGGATACCGTGGAGATCGCCACTCCGGCGTGTTTCGCTACTTCTTTGATTGATACCATAATTGCCCCCGCTTCTAACTGTCACCGCATGAGTCTGCGGTTCTGTTCTCATTGACGTACGTCCATATACTCTCTATACTATAAGTTAAATGTGCGTAAGTCAATGTACAGCATTTACGAAATATGGCGTATTTTTTTGGAAAAGGTTTTCCGAAACGTAAGAATGAATAAGTAAGACGAAAAAGGCAGAAAGGTAATAACTACCATGGCAGTCATTAAAAGTGTAGAAGAAAAATATATGAAAGAAGCCCTGAAACAGGCGAAAAAAGCCTATGTCCTGGGAGAAGTCCCCATCGGCTGTGTCATCGTCCACGAGGGCAAAATCATCGGTCGCGGCTATAACCGCCGCAACACGGATAAAAATACGCTGGCTCACGCGGAGATCACCGCGATCAACAAAGCCAGCAAGGTCATCGGAGACTGGCGTCTGGAAGAATGTACGCTCTATGTGACTTTGGAGCCCTGCCAGATGTGCGCTGGTGCCATCGTCCAGGCGAGGATCCCGGAGGTCGTCATGGGCTGTATGAATCCCAAGGCTGGGTGTGCCGGTTCGATCCTGAATATACTGGAAATGCCCCAGTTTAACCATCAGGTGAAGGTTACCCGGGGCATTTTAGAAGCAGAATGCAGTCAGATGTTAAAGACCTTTTTTGAAGAGCTCCGCATCCGTAACAAGCAGGAAAAAGCCGCAAGGAAAGCCTTAAGCGATCTCACGTAAGCGGTCTTTTTCCGCGTCTGTCTGCTCCTTCGTCTTATTTCCTCTGCGCAGATTCCACAGTCCTCCGATCATTCTGCCTGCTGCGTAGAGTCCCATGGGTGCATACAGGATCAGGAAGACATAATAGGGGAAGACATATCTGCACTGCGCTTCCCACAGAATGCTGAACAGGAATCCACCCACCACAGCGATCAGAGGAAGCCACAGCGCCGCCGGAAGGTCCTTTTTCCGGTACCATGCTCCGAAGGAGGCAATCACCGTGAGCAGACCTGCCAGATAGATGATACTCTGGTAATAATTCGCATATTTCCATACCACTTCGTGTAAATTTCCGTAATATAGACTATTAATTACAGGAGGCAGCTCCTCTCCTTCTGGGAAGGAATGCGTTGCCTTCAGACTGGAAAACAGCGGTTCCAGCCACTGGTCTTCCAGTTTCTTTTTGAAAAACTCTACCGTCATCGCCGGATTTTCCTTAAATTCCTGCAATCTCTCACGGATGTATTCTCTTCCAATCTGCGCGGAAGGCTCCTGTTGAAAATCATTTTCCTCAAATACAGACTGCTGGTAACGGTTATAGACGCCCGCCATACCGTCCGTCTCCTGCATGCCCATGGCGATCCAGAGAATGCTGGGAATGCCGATCCCACTGGGATAACCGGAACGGTATTCATACATCACATCCACTGCTTTTACCGAAAGTGCCGCCGTCAGCAGAATAGCAGCTCCCACCAGCAAACACTTCCACTTCTTTTTCTTCAGGCTGATCAGTAACGCATAAATTGCCACACCGATGAGGACAATCCACGTATTTTTCCTGGCGAGCAGTGCCATGGCTGCCGCAAATGCCGCCACCACCAGGTACCTTTTCTGCTCGTAATGTTCATAGGCACTGACTGCCCAAAACAGAATCATGCAGAAGCTGATACTTAAAATATCCCCGTAAATATACGGTAAATAAAGTAAAAACGGCATGCAGCCAAGCAACATTGCGCAATACAGAATGCGGAATACCGATCGTTCCGTATTCAGTTTTAAAAAGCCATATCCCGCTGCGATCGCAAACACCCACCAGATCACATGAACGTTCTTCGCAGACATATAATTAAAGTTACCGAAAAAGGTGAACAGGATCTCATACAATGCACCCAGCCCTTTTTGCTGCTGGTACATTCCCACGTAGCCGCCGGGCTCTAACATGATATAGTTGCCCTCTCTGGCATATGCCGCGAATGCTGCCACACCGAGCTGATCCCCTTCCGGAAAATAGGGATTCTTCCAGACATACACGATTCCCAGCACAAATGCTGCCACGCAGGTCAATGTCAAAACGCCAAGGCAAATCTTCTCCTGCACTGCCCGGCTGGTCCGCACGAGCAGTCTGTCCAATCCCCAGACCACTGCCACTGCCAGCAGGAACATCACAATATGTTTCCACGCAGTGTCCTTTACCAAAATATTCCGGATGCTGTAATTCACAGTTCCGTAATAAGAATACCGGCATGCCCAGTAAGCAAGCAGTGCCATGATCGGAAGTGTACAGAGGAGGAGTATTCCCAACAGCAGATGATATATTTGTTCCGTCTTCCCTTTCATCTCTTTGTATCCTTTTCCAAAGCGGTCATTTTGATTTTCTACAGATCCACATAATTCCGGTCGCCTATATATACCGCCAGCTTTTCATTTTCGTATGCCAGCGCGGGAGCCTCTCCCTCCGAGAACTGTTGCTCGAAGGCTTCCCGCATGCCCGTCCTCACCACATAGGCAGTCTGCATGTCCGTGGGAAGTGTGGGAGGATACCATTTCGTGCTGGTAAGCCACCAGTAGCCCGCCAGATTCCCCATGGAATAGGAATGTCCCATGGTGACTTTTCCGTCCGTGATCAGGCAGATTCTCTCCGCATCCCAAAACTCCGCGTAGCCATATTCGATATCATTTTCCGTCAGGAAATCCGCTACCTCCTGATACTCCTGCAGGTTGTCCTGCGTCGTCACTGCACCGTAATAGGTGTATTTCAGATTCAATACGGAAAATGCTGCTACCGCAAGGAATATCACTCCTGCAAAAACGGGCTGTTTTCTGTTCAGATTCTCCACCAGGACTGCCATGATCACCGCTGCGGCAAACCATGCCATGAAGAAATAGTAATGCGCGGCTTCTGCGGAAGTAATACCGATGATAAACGCTGTAACTCCTACCGAGACGAGCAGGATCCCCACGGATCTCTTCTCTCTGTCAGACACCTCGGATCTCTTCCGGAAAATGTACCAGATGCCATATCCCAACAGGATCAGAAATGCCCACAGAAGCAACTGGATCATGGATGCAAAACTACCTACCTTCGCATTGCCCGCAAGCCCGAAATTCTCTAAAATCGCTGCCGGTACGGTGATGAGCAGCTTATCTACTGCTTCTTTCGGCTGTAACAGATATACGGCATAATTCCCTCTTCCGCCATACATGCAGGAGATCAAAAATGCCAGTACCAGGCTTCCGATGTATCCCGTCGCCAGATAGCGGTCTCCTGAAAGCTTTTCCCGCAAATGTCCGGATTCCAGGAACAGCGCGATCACCTCTGTTATCACTAACGGCAGGATCACTACCTGCAGACACCGCTGTCCGCCACAGTTTAATAACACAGCAGCCGCGAACAGGACAATCCAGGAAAGCAGTCCCTTTTTCGTGAGTCTGCGCTCTTCCCGCAGCTTCAGATAAAACAAAATGCTTAAGAATAAGAAAATACCATGAAATACATAATATTCCGCAAACAAAAACAACAATAATGTCACAAAGGGTACCATCTGCCCTTCGTTGCGCCATCCGTTTGCCGGCAGTGCGCACAATACAAGCAGTGCGGTCAATGCCGCCGGTCTGCTCAGTGATAATTTTCTCAGGAAATAATAAAAGGTTCCCAGGAACGCTGCCCCCAGTAAAATACAGGTGATTCCCACCGCTGTCTGCATGCTGCCGGTCATGCCGTAAAATACAGACGCCACCGTGGGCATACCGATAATACGGCGTTCGGTACTGGAGATCCAGTCATCGGGAGCAATGTCTTTCTCTGTCCAGATCTCCCGCGCCAGCAGTGCTTCCGCGGCAATATCCGAATCTACATGCTGTGCATATTTGTATAGGTTAAGATAGCAGAACACCCCGAGGTATATCAGTAACAGGACGCCGATGATCCCTCCAAGCAGTGTCATACTTTTTCGATTGTTTTTCATGGATTTTTCTCCGACAACGAGTATATTTTGTTTTCATAATAGCACGGTTTGACACTTCCATCAAGGCAAAGAGACTTGACAAAAAGAGATTAACACGCTAAACTTAAAAAGCCGTATATGTCGGGTGCCATGCAGTGGTGATGAAACTCGGTCTTACGCAATGGGAATCTACGAACCGTGTCAGGTTGGGAACAAAGCAGCACTAAGTAGAACCTTCCATGTGCCGTGAGGAAACTGGGTGGAGCCATGCCTGGTCCGGCGTATGCGGTTTTGATATATGAAATTTTCTATGAATTCATGGATAAGTCAGTTAAGAGGTTATAGATTGTGTCAGCCGATATGTCATCCTATTTTCCGATTTCCAACAGCATAGCATCCGTTCCCGGCAATTCGGTTTCCCATGATGCCGCATGGTTCAGGGAAATGATGACCGACTGTGTGCTTTGTGCCCGCGCCTGCCATGCAGACCGCTTCGCCGGACAGACCGGATACTGCGGGCAGACTGCCGAGATCATGGCTGCGAGAGCCTCTCTGCATTACTGGGAAGAGCCCTGTATCTCCGGCACTTCCGGTTCGGGAACCGTCTTTTTCTCCGGATGTAATCTGCGTTGTGTGTTCTGCCAGAATCATAATATCGCCATCGGCAGAGCCGGACGGATCATCACACCGGAGCATCTGGTGGAGATTTTTCTGCAATTGCAGGAACAGGGCGCTAATAATATCAACCTGGTGACTCCTACTCATTTCCTGCCGCAGATCGTCATCGCCTTAGAACAGGCAAAAAGACAGGGTCTGCATATCCCCATTGTATACAATACCGGCAGCTATGAATCCCCGGAAGCCCTGCGACACTTAGAGGGTCTGGTGGACATCTATCTTCCGGATCTGAAATATCTGTCTCCGGAATTATCCGCTGCTTATTCCCATGCACCGGACTATTTTGAAATAGCATGTACTGACCTTGCGGAAATGTACCGACAGGTGGGCGATCCCGTTATCGACCCGGATACCGGTCTGATGCAGAAGGGAGTCATTGTTAGACATCTGCTGCTCCCGGGACAGACAAAGGATTCTAAAAAGATCCTGCGCTATCTCCATGAGACCTATGGAGATCATATCTATATCAGCATTATGAATCAATATACGCCTCTGCCGCAAGTAGCGGACATTGCAGCTCTGAACCGCCCGGTCACTCCGGAGGAATACGACCGTGTCCTGACTTTTGCAGAGCGGATCGGCATTGAACGTGGATTTCATCAGGAAGGCAGCGCTGCCAGCGAAAGCTTTATCCCGGAATTCGATGAACGGGGACTGTAAACCTCTCACAGCCCCGCCGGAATCAGGTAATATCCGAAATCTCCGTCGCGCGCCGGTTCTCTGGTGCCTTCAAAGCTCTCAAAGCCGAACATTCTGGCGACCTGTTTTTCCCTCTCGTAAAAATACCCCGGAACGCCGATATAATATTTCACCTGCCCGGAAGTCTCCTGCCGCATGAGCAGCAGATGTCTGTAGTTATAATATCCGTGCAGTAAAAAGCTGTTGTGGGTCATCTGGTAATACTTTTCCTGCAGTATTACAAAATCCTCCGGTCCCACCGACAGGAATTCTCTCGCATCCCGAAAGGGATGAATATGTGGGTAAATACTGCTCAGCTGTTCCCATTTGGTGTCCTGCATATGTATGGTGTTTCCCGCTTCTTTCGCCGATTTCGGAGGTTCTTCTATCTGCTGCTTTCTGTTTTCTCTGCTTTTCTCCGGTATCTGTGTCGTCTGTGCCGCTATGATTTTCTCCGATATCCCGGTTTCGTCGTCCGACGTTTTACTTTCCGGTGCTTTGTCTGTCGGGGCTTTCCGGGCTGCGGCAAATCGTCCTACGATCTCCCGGTTCTCACTTAAGGGAATCCGGATTCCTAAGATTTCTTCTCCCTTTTGCTGCGATTTGGGAATTTTTTTCTCGCAGGCAGCCCTTCCCTGCATTGCCTGGATCTCACAGAACAGTTCTTCCTCCGGATCTCTTTGCAGATAAAGCTGCAGACTGCCTGACACCGCCGGAATCTCTGTCAGCTGCACCTTCAGAATAGATTCCTTATCCAGGCTCTCCAGCCTTGCGTATCCCGCACTTTTTATCCGCTGCCCGTTTTGCCGTAGTTCCAGATAGCTGATCTGTTTCCGATATGACATAAAAATCCCCCTGCATAAAGTATTCTAATTATCTTTATGCAGGGGGTTGTCCTTAATATTCCTGGCTGTCCAGATATTTCATATAGTTCACGACCATCAGTGCAATCTTGAAGGTCAGTGCATCATCAAAGCTGCGCAGATCCAGTCCGGTGCTCTTCTGAATCTTCTCGATACGGTACACCAGCGTGTTACGGTGTACGAACAACTGTCTGGAAGTCTCAGAGACATTCAGATTGTTCTCGAAGAATTTATTCAGGGTATTCAGCGTCTCTTCGTCCAGATCATAGGGCACGTTGTCGCCGAAGATCTCTTCGATGAAGATCTTGCACAGGTTCACCGGCAGCTGATAGATCAGACGACCGATTCCCAGGGTGCTGTACGCAATTACTTTCTTCTCTGCGTAGAAGATCTTGCCTACATCCAGCGCCATCTTGGCTTCTTTATAAGATTTGGAGACATCCTTCAGTTCCTGTACCACGGTACCGTATGCCACCTTGACATCTAACAGTGCTTCTGCATTCATCATTGCCACGATGGTCTCTGCCAGTTCGTGCAGTGCCTGCGGTGTGGTGGTATTCTCTACGGACTTGATCAGGATCAGACTGGATTCGTCCACCGCTGTCACATAATCTCCTGCCTGAGGTGAGAACATGCTCTTCAATACTTCCGATACGATGCCGTCCTTCTCATCCTTGGTCTCGATCAGATATACCGCTCTGGGGCAGCTTACCTCCACATGCAGCTTCTTCGCTCTGTTATAGATATCCACTAACAGCAGATTGTCCAGCAGCAGGTTCTGGAAGAAATTGTTCCTGTCAAAACGCTCCTTATAAGCGATGACAAGATTCTGTATCTGGCTCACCGCAATCTTGCCTACCATATATACGTCATCGGTCATTCCCCGTGCCACCAGGACATAGAGCAGTTCGCCCTCATCCCGGATCTTCAGCAGATGATGTACTCCAATCACCTGGCTGTCCGCCGGAGAAGCTACGAATCCGGTAATCAGATCTGTCGTGATGTCATCTTTTTCCATGGTCGATGCCACTACCGATCCGTTCAGGTCATAGACTCCGAGGTCTACCTTTGTGATGGCTTTTAATTCGTCAATGCTTGTCTGTATAATCTGGCCTGTAATCATATTCTCCACGCCTTTCCGTAACTATTTATATCAAATTCTCCATTCTTTATCCATGCAAAACTATATGTATTTAGTATAAATGATTTATTTTGCAGACGCAAGCGAAAAGCAGAAAAAAAGCCCTGTCTGCATTACAGACAGGGCTTTGAAATCTCTTATGAAGCTTAAGACTAGTTGGTAATAACCTGCTCGGTCTCTTTGTCGAATACGTGAATCTTCTCAACATCCAGAGCGAACTTAACGGTATCGCCAGGTCTTGCAGTGGTACGAGAATCTACTCTTGCAGTAATAGGGAACTCGTCAAGATCGAAGTACAGATATACTTCTGCACCAAGCAGCTCGTAAACCTTGATAGTAGAGGTAAATACACTCTGAGGAGAGGTCTCAATAAACATTTCAGAATCATATACATCCTCAGGACGTACACCAAAGGTAACAACCTTTCCATCATAACCGCCATCGATCAGCTTCTTGGACTTAGCGGGAGGAAGGGGAATGCTGTGACCTGCGATTACCAGGTTAGCGATGTCGCCTTCTACCTTAACAGTAGCATCTAAGAAGTTCATCTGCGGAGATCCCATGAATCCTGCTACGAACAGGTTGCAAGGCTTCTCATACAGGTTCTGAGGAGTATCTACCTGCTGGATAACGCCGTCCTTCATAACAACGATTCTGGTACCAAGGGTCATAGCCTCGGTCTGGTCATGTGTAACGTAGATGATGGTGGTGCCCAGTCTCTGATGCAGCTTAGCGATCTCGATACGCATCTGTACACGCAGCTTAGCATCCAGGTTGGACAGAGGCTCATCCATCAGGAATACCTTAGGGTTACGAACGATTGCACGTCCCATAGCAACACGCTGTCTCTGACCACCGGACAGAGCCTTGGGTTTACGATCAAGCAGGGGAGTCAGATCCAGGATCTTAGCTGCTTCCTTAACCATCTTATCGATCTGATCCTTGGGAACCTTTCTCAGCTTCAGACCAAATGCCATGTTGTCGTATACGGACATATGAGGATACAGAGCGTAGTTCTGGAATACCATTGCGATATCTCTGTCCTTAGGCTCTACATCGTTAACTACTCTGTCACCAATCTTCAGTTCACCGGAAGAGATATCTTCCAGACCTGCGATCATACGAAGGGTGGTGGACTTACCACATCCGGAAGGACCTACGAAGATGATGAACTCCTGATCTGCAATTTCAAGGTTGAAATCCTTAACAGCTTCAAAACCGTTAGGATATACTTTGCAGACATTCTTTAAAGATAAACTTGCCATTTGAAAATACTCCTTTCATATTTACAATGTTATTTTCTCTCATTGTGAAACGATATGTCTCGTTTGAATCTGAATTCAGTATAACGAAAATCACGAAAATGTGCCATACCACTATTTCACAAAGATTTTGAATCATATTGTAAGAATTGCTTATAAAGTTCCTCTTTTTTTGAAATGCTTGTCAGATTGAACAAATTCGACTTCATTTCTTGGACATTTTCCACAAGATAGTCTTTACTTTGTCTCTTTTTCCGGCTTTTTATAGAAAGTAAGCTGGTTCTTACCATGTCTTTTTGACACATACAGCGCGTTATCCGCAGACTTGTACAGTGCTTCAAAGCTCTTACCGTCACCGGGGAATACTGCTGCTCCCACACTTGCCGTTACAGAATACTTTACATATTCTCCCACTTCAAACTGATGGAAGAACTGTTCAATCTTTTTACCTTCCCGTTCGATCATGCTGATCTCTCGGATATCCTTCAGAAATACCATGAACTCATCACCGCCGGTACGTCCCACGATATCCGTAGTGCGGAACATGGACTGTAAACGGACTGCCAGGCTGCGGAGCACTTCGTCTCCGAAGGCATGTCCCATGGTATCGTTGATTTTCTTAAAATTATCTACATCCAAAACGAACAACACACCCTGTTTGTCCGGATACTTCTCCATGTATTCGCGGATCTTACGCTCGGTTGCCATTTTATTATTCAGATCTGTCAGAAGGTCGGTATCCGCCTTGTCTTCCAGTACCTTACTGTGTTCGGATGCCTTAATGCGGACCAGAATACTCATACCGATAATCACGGTGACTGCTACTGCAATGGATATACTGATCTTAACGATCAGATTCACGATCGGTTCCCAGAAGGACTGCTGGATTCCGGACAGGTAGGATTCATCAATTCCCATCACCAGGTTCCATTCTGTTTCCTTGATGGGGAAATGGCAGACGATCTTGCCGACACCGTTTTCTTTTACATGCAGAATCGCACTGTTACCCTTCTGCTGCTGTCTGTCGAACAGGGTCCAGCTTCCGAGACTGTCCGCAATATCTTTCAGGGAGTTCCAGAAATCATTCTGTAAAATAGTAGTGTTTTCCGTCGCTCCGTAGCATGCCATAATCGTTCCGTTCCGGTTGACCAGAGAGAAGAAAGCCTTGTCACCGTATCCGGAATTATTGAAGAAATCCGACATTTCCTCCGGATCCATATAACTGAGCAGATATCCGGTCACATTGTTGGAATTCGTAATGGGACACACATAGATAAAAGCGGTCTGTCCGTAGATTCCATCGTTGCTCGCATAGATGTAATGTGCGGAGGTGCTGCTGATACTGTTGTAATAGTTCAGCTCCGTCATGTCGAACTCCCGCTTATCACTCAGCATACCTTTGCCGTTGACAGCACAGTACGCCGCCATATAGGAGTTGCTTGCCTTCACGATGGTATCCAGCTTCTCATATACAAAAGCATCGCTTCTGTCCGGTCGGCTCGCCATAATAGACGCCATTGCATTGGTAATATCACCCAAAGCTTCCAGTTTATCATCGACGCCTGCGGAATAATAGAAGCCGATCTGCTGCGCCTGATCATCCACCACCGTACGGATCGCCGTATCCATTTTCTTATTAAATTCAACTATGCTCAGAACCAGTGCAACTATCAGTAATGCGCAGGGAAAGATCCACTGGAGAACAATCTCCCAAACTTTTCTCTTCTGCATACTCCGAACACCTCTCGTCTACCGCCCCTAGGTCATTTTAGTTATTGCGAATTATTTTACATCTGTCTTCAGACTCTCATCGAGTTCATCGTGAAATACTCTCTCGTCATCTTCGGGAGCTACTTCCGGTGCAGGCTCCTGCTCTGCCAACAGCTGATCCTCCAGCTTCTGGAAGAATTTGTTGTACAGCATTGCAGACGCATATGCCGGCAGGGAAAATCCGAACAGGAAAATAATCGGTATCAGTCGCAAGGATACCAGATAAATGATCAGCGGGAAGAATGCCATTACGAACATTACAACTGTCTTGGGCAGCTGTAAAATGCTCATAATAAATGCATTTCTTATGGTTCCCATGATCGTATTGTCAAATTTGGCAAGTACCGGAAATACATACAGCGTTGTACAGATCACCAGCACTGCAGCCGCCATGATCAGCACTATCAGTACGGTGCTGAACTGGATTCCGGACTTCGTAATAATATAGTAGTCACCGCCGAGGATCGCAGCCACCAGCAGGATCAGCAGCCAGATCAGCGTTGCCTGGCGGAAATTGGTCTTAAAAGATTTAAAGAAGGCTCTGGTAATATAACTCTCCTCATTTCGCACAATCTTCAGTGCTACATAATGCATGGAAGTGAATGCTGCCCCCGCGGTAAAAATTGGGATACAGCAGATCAGGGTCAGAATGTTGAGCCACATCAGATCTGCCATTTTGTTCAGTACATTCATTAAGGGGCTATCAAGGTCAAAAATTTTCATTTACGTCATATCCTTTTCTGTGTTTTATAAAAATTTCTCCATCGGTGTCACCCGGATCCCCGAGAACGCCTCCTCTTCATGCACAGCATGAAATCCCAGCTTCCGATAGAAATCTACGGCATAGGGTGCCGCCTTCAGCGACATATACCGTTCCCCTTCCTCTTGTTTCAAATATTCGCACATTCTTCCCATGAGACTCCTCCCCACACCCCGGTGGTGATATTCTTCGTCCACGAAAAGAAGCGACAAATGATTGTAGTTCCGCACAGAAGCCGCTCCGATGATCCTGGGGCCGTCTAACGCCACCATCATCTGATATCTTCCCTGCAGGAATGACTTATAGAGGTGTTCGTCCGTAATGAATTCATGAAAATTACGGATTCCTTCCTCTGTATAATCCACCGCCTCATATTTCATAAATGTCTTCCAGATCATATGCATGGCAGGAATCCAGTCTTTGTCTTCTGCCCATCTGATCTCGTAATGATCCGCTGTGTCCGCCATACTGCACCGCCTCTCCGATTCCGAATCAGGGAAGTCTCTGTTCTCAGGCAATTCCCGGAACTTCCTTGCAGATCCACCGCCAGATGTCCTCCATCGCTGTCTCTGCATCGTCTTCGTTCAGGAGTTCGTGTCTGTCATTCTCATACAGCTTTACGGTAATGTTCTTCACACCGGCTCTCTTCAGAGAGTCGCATGCTTTCTGAACACCCTTGCCGTAATCTCCCACAGGGTCTTCCGCTCCGGATACCATGAAGATCGGCAGATCCTGAGGCACCTTTTCCAGATTCTCCTGCTTCTGTAATCTGCGAATCAGTTCAAACAACGTCTGAAAACCGTTCACGGTAAAAGTAAATCCGCACAGATCATCCGCAATGTAACGATCCACATTATCCGTATTCCGGCTGAGCCAGTCACTGGATGTCCTGGGAGAATCGATCCGCTTGTTGTATCCTCCGAAAGCTGCCTTGTCAATAAAATGGCTGACGTGCTTCGGTCCACAGAACAGCTTCTGCATACCCGCCATGGCTTTCGAGACGAAAATAAGTCCCGCAGACTGCATTCCCGTACCTACAATGACTGCTCCGTCGATTCCGCTGCCGTAACGATACAGATAATTTCTGGTGATAAAAGAACCCATGCTGTGTCCTAAAATGATATAGGGAACCTGCGGATATTGCTCTTCTGTCAGCTTCTTCAGACGATGCACATCCCGCACCACGACTGTAGCCGGATCCTGCTCGCAGAAGTAACCGTAAGTGCCGCCTTCTGCCACACTTTTTCCATGTCCGAGGTGATCTTCTCCGGTGACCAGAATTCCTCTCTTCGTCAGAAATTCTGCCAGATTCTCATAGCGTTCCACGTATTCTGCCATGCCGTGTACTACCTGCACGATGCCTTTTACGTTACCGTCATCGGGAGTATATCTCACCGCATGGATACGGTTCTCACCGTCCCGGGAGTCAAAGTAGAATTCTTCTTTGATCATAAGACCTCCTTGGTCGCAGAAAATGATAGGACGCACTTGGCGTCCTATTCATTATATAACATTTCTTCTAAAATTTTAAGTCCTATATTATATTTTTTGGACAAATTGTTAGCACACTTCTGCTCCGGCAGGCATTTTTTTCTCCGGAGTTACCAAAGCGAGGTTGCCTTCGGCGTCTTCTGCGCACAGAATCATGCCCTCGGACAATACTCCCGCCAGCTTCGCAGGCTTCAGGTTCACCAGTACCACAACCTTTTTGCCTACCATTTCCTCGGGGCTGTAATGTGCCTTGATACCGGAAACGATCTGGCGTACCTGGCTGCCGATCTTCACCTGGCTGCACAGAAGCTTCTTGGACTTGGGCACTGCCTCACAGGAGATGATCTCACCTACCTGGAACTGCATTTTGGCGAAATCGTCATATTCGATCTCTGCCTTGGGCTCGATGTCGATGACTTCCTGCTCTGCTTTTTCTGCCTCAGCGTTTGCTTCTTCCGCTTCATGCTCCGCTGCCGCCTTGATCATAGCCTCTTCCAGCTCTGCCTCTTTTTTCGCTACTTCCTTCATATCCAGACGGGCGAAGAGGATCTCGGGCTGGTCGGTTACTTTATTGCCGCTCGGATACAGACCGAACTGCTCTAACTGATCAAAGTCACGCAGAGAGGTATTTAACTGTTTTGCGATCTTTTCAGCGGTCTCAGGCATATAGGGCTCTAAGAGGGAAGCACCGATGATGATGCCTTCTACCAGGTTGTACAGAACGGTTGCCAGACGGTCTGCCTTTGCCTCGTCCTTTGCCAGTACCCAGGGCTCGGTCTCGTCGATGTATTTGTTGCAGCGCTTGAAGATGCCGAAGATCTCGGTCAGGGCGTCTGCCACACGCAGCTCATCCATTTTTGCCACTACTTTTGCATAGGTGCCGGTCACGGTCTGCTTCAAATCCGCATCCACAGCCGCATCGTTCTCATTCAGCTGTACATTCTTGTTCTCTACCACGCCGCCGAAGTACTTATTGCTCATGGAGATGGTACGGTTCACCAGGTTGCCCAGGGTATTTGCCAGATCGGAGTTGGTACGCTCTGCCACCAGTTCCCAGGTCAGGTTGCCGTCGTTCTCAAAAGGCATCTCGTGCAGTACATAGTAACGCACTGCATCCACGCCGAAATAATCCACCAGATCATCCGCATAGACCACGTTGCCTTTGGATTTGCTCATCTTGCCGCCGCCCATGAGGAGCCAGGGATGTCCGAATACCTGCTTCGGCAGGGGCTCGCCCAGTGCCATCAGGAAAATCGGCCAGTAGATCGTATGGAATCTGATAATGTCCTTACCGATCAGATGCAGGTCTGCGGGCCACAGCTTCTTGTACTGCTCGGTGCTGTTGCCGTCTGCGTCATAGCCGATACCGGTGATGTAGTTGGTCAGTGCATCCAGCCATACATAGATGACATGCTTGGGATCAAAAGTCACCGGAATGCCCCAGGTAAAGGAAGTACGGGATACGCACAGATCCTGTAAACCGGGGAGCAGGAAGTTGTTCATCATCTCGTTCTTACGGGAAACGGGTTGGATGAACTCCGGATGTTCATTAATATGCTTGATCAGTCTGTCCGCATACTTGCTCATACGGAAGAAGTAAGCTTCCTCCTTGGCGGGCTTTACGACACCGCCGCAGTCCGGACATTTGCCGTCTACCAACTGTGACTCGGTCCAGAAAGACTCACAGGGGGTACAGTACATTCCCTCGTAAGCTCCCTTGTAGATGTCGCCCTGGTCGTAGAGACGCTTGAAGATCTTCTGTACCTGCTTCTCATGATCTTCATCGGTGGTACGGATGAACTTATCATAAGAAATGTTCAGCAGGTCGCACAGTCCGCGGATGACACCGGCGATCTTGTCTACGTGCTCCTTGGGGGTGATGCCGGCTGCCTCTGCCTTCAGTTCGATCTTCTGACCGTGCTCGTCGGTACCGGTCTGGAAGAAGACATCGTAGCCTTCTTTTCTCTTAAAACGTGCGATGCTGTCTGCCAGTACGATCTCGTAGTTGTTGCCGATATGGGGCTTGGCAGAGGTGTAGGCAATGGCAGTGGTAAGATAATATTTTCCTTTGCTTTCCATAAATCTTATTCTCCTTTTCTTCTTATTTCTTATTTATTGCAATAAAAAAGTCTTCCAGAAGAACCTTACGTTCTTCAAGAAGACGAGCGTTGTCTCGTGTTACCACTTCTCTTCGTCTGTACCTCACAGCACAGACCTCTTCGGGTCCGTAACCCTATCCGCTGTAACAGGCGGATCCTGTCGCAGCCTTGCTTCTACCGTTCTTATAAAGGTATCCGTTCGGTGCGCCGCTCAGAAGCCATCTTCTCTATCCAGTCGTTCCATTCCTCTCAGCCTCACGGAATGTTCTCTGTAAAACTTCTATGACAGATACTCTCTTCCTCATTGCATTTACGTATTCTTACAGTAGCACAGGAAATGTGGGCTGTCAATGCAGTTTTTGTTACCATGCCTGACACCCACGGACCTGTTTTTATTTCTGTGTTCTATTCTATGCTGTCTTAATTTTCTCCCAGGATCAGGATCGAATACGCCGGAAGCGTTATGCTCACACCGGTGCGCTCTGCGGTCTCTTCTCCGGTATAAAGTTCCCCAAGGAGTACCAGATCCTCCGCTGCGGTATTCCCTACGGTAAGTCCTGTCAGATCTACGGTTACAGCCTCCGCAGAGGTATTCCCCAGCAGTAACAGGCTGCTGTCCTCATAAGTTCTGGTCAGTGCAAAGGTTGTTTCTCCGGAATACTGTTCCAGATAAGCGGTCGTACCCCTGGCAATCGCAGGATTCTGATTGCGGATGCGGATCACCTGTTTCACATAATTATAGATGGAATCCGGATCCTCCTGCTGCTCCTCCAGGCTGTCGAACTTCATTTGGAAATCTTCCATGTCTGCCGGTCCCTTGCACATGCCTTCCGCGCTGCTGTCCTTGCTCCAGTACATGGGAGCACGCTTATTCTCGTCCTTGCCGGAGCCCTTCATGCCCAGTTCTTCCCCGTAATAGAGAAATGCATTGCCGTTCATTAACAGGTTCAGGGCATTGCCGAGCTTCGTCTGTGCTTCACTGTTTTCTCCCGCATAGTAGCCGGCGCTTCGACCCATATCGTGGTTCGTGTAAAAAGGAGCATTGATGTAATCCGGATTGTACTGCGCATACATGGTCTGCTCCGCTTCCAGATTCTTCGCATAGGACGCTGCCGAAGCCTTACCGTTTACCACGTTGGCAATGATGCCGGATTTGTCGGCGAAAGCAAAATCAAACATGCTGTCCACGCCGCTCTCGTAATATTTTGCATAGGTATTCTGATCCGTCCAGCATTCGCACACCAGGTAATTCTCCGGGTCTTTGCCGTGGACATAGTCTGCGAACCAACTTAAGATCTCCACATTGTCCTCTACGGAACCGGTGACGTATTCTTTCACCGCATCCAGGCGGAAACCGTCCACGCCCATATCCAGCCAGAAGTCGGCAATCTGTTCAAATTCCCGGCGGACCGCTTCATTCTGCAGGTTCAGATCCGGCATTCCGTCCCAGAATCTCGCTTCGTAATACCAGTCCGTTCCGTTCACCTGCGCATAACCGCTCTGGGCTTCCCTGGAAAAGTTGTAATACTCCACGTAAGGACATTCCGTCGCATCCGGCTCCGCTCCCTCCGGCAGACTCTTCAGATATTCCGTCGCCTGTAAAAACCAGGGATGTTTACTGGAAGAATGGTTCATCGCCAGATCCAGGATCACGCGGATCCCCCGGTCATGACAGGCTGTCAGCAGCTCTTCAAAATCATCCAGGGTGCCGTACTGCGGATCGATGTTCTCATAATCTGTGGTGTCGTATTTGTGATAAGTGGTGGAGGGCATCACAGGCATGAGCCAGATACCATTGACTCCCAGATCCGTGTCCGTGGTGTCGTCTCCGTCATTCAGGTAGTCCAGCTTGTCCAGGACTCCCTGCAGATCTCCGATGCCATCCCCGTCACTGTCATAAAAAGAATATACGAAAAGCTCGTAGTAAGTGCGGTAGTTATCGTCTATGATCTGTAATTCCCGGTCATCCTGCGCCAGGGAACGTGTACTTTCTTCCGTGCCCTGCTCCTGTTCCGTCACAGTAGCATTCTGTGCCGTGCCGTCCGCTCCGCAGGCTGCCAGGGACACTGTCATTCCTGCTGCCAGTATTACCGCCCATATTTTTCTGTTCCATCTGCTCATAGTCATCTCTTACTCCTCAGATCCGCTTTTTTCAAACCGGAACCACTTGAAATCAAAATTGCATCCCGGCAGGAAGACAAAGGTCACTTTCTGCTCTCCCGTCACTTTTTCCAGAGGGAAACGCTTTTCCACATATTCCTCGCTGTAGGGGAAAGGAAGTACCTGTGTGGCTCCGTCGGTAAATCTAAGCTGGATCGTATTCTGCTGCAGGGGTGTCCTGCCGCATATGACGATACTGTCAGTTCCTTCCGTTCCAAAATCCATATCGTTAAATTCCAAAGAGACATTGTTGCCGATCTGTTCAATGGCATCCGCGGTTCTCACAAAGCTGTCCCCGTAAGTAACACCGTCTGTGAGAGCAGACAGTCTCGCATAAGCTTTCTCCTGTCTGGTAAAATGGAACTCCTTCAGGAAAAATTTGTCGGATGACACAAGCGTCAGATCTGTCACACCTTTCAGTCTCCGGGGCAGTGTAAATGTCTCCGGCTGGAAGACTTCCCAGATGCCGGGCTTCTGATAAGTGATCTCTCCCACGAGATCTCCCGGCTCTCCAGATACACTCTCTGCGTTTCCTCCCTCGTAGATTCGGATCCTGTGGGGATCATTGTCGTTGGCAAATATGGACAGCGTGATCTCGTCGCTTCCAAACTCACCGAAATCCATGGATTCATAGACCAGTCCGGTAGGCTGTGACTTGTCCGTTCCGGCACTGTTCTCCACACCGCGGCTCACATCTCCGCCGAAGTTCCTTGCATAGGAAATTCCCGCTACCGGCTCATAAGGAGAATGGAAGGTCTGTCCCATGCCCTCCACAGCGAAATCCAGCTGGGATATCATTTTAATCGTAGACGTCCCGTTGCAGCTCATGCATCTTACCTGGAAATTGCCATCGCTGACGCCCGTAATACGGACGTTCTCGCCGTCTTCCAGTTCCTCCAGTTTTGCCACCGGGCTGGGAATCCCCGTAGGATCCGTAACACTCCAGAGGAGCTTACGGTCCGTGGCTTCCATGGGATAAATGCGGGTATGCAGCAATACGGAAGGTTCCTCCGGTGTCAGTGTTGTAGTGGAAGTACTCATCTCCAGTTTCCGCACCGGTACGAATCCGGGTGCCACAAAGGCGGGCGGATATTCTCTGTTCTCTTCTGTTGCACAAATGCCGGGACGAACCGGGGCTTCTACCGCCTGTAATGTCACAGCTGCCGGTGCCGCCGGATGACTTTTGCATTCGGTCCAGGCATCCTCTACGGTGACATGGATCTCTCCGGGAGTCGTCTTCGCTGCGATCATTGCCAGTAATTTTCCCTGGAACAGCTTGCGCACAGTGCCTTTATAAGCATCGTAGTCCGTGCTGTCACCGTTGTCCAGTCCCACCAGTCTTCCGGCACCTTCCACGGTCACTCTCACATAATCGGAAGCATTTTCCACAGGGTAACCGCCAATATCCTCCGCCGAGATCTCTACGAAGATCATGTCCTCGCCGTCGGCGCGTAGAACGGTCTTATCCGGTTTTACTACATAATGGTCTGTATTTTTAAAGGAGTGTCTTACCTGTCTTGCGATCTCTCTGCCGGTCTCATCGTATGCCACAGCGCAAATGCTGCCGGGTACATAGGGCACTTTCCAGGAGGGCTGTAATACCGTTCCCTTCTCATGGTCGATCTGCTGTCTCCCCTGGGATACGCCATTTACGAACAGTTCCACTTCCGGGGCGTTGCTGGTGATCCGCACATCCACCTGCTGTCCCGGGTTGAAATCCCAGTAAGGGTAGACATGAATCATGGGATCTTTTTTCACATCTGTCCACTCTGCGCGGAAGAGATAGTAGGAATCCTTCGGGAATCCCGCTGTGTCCATCTGCCCGAAATAGCTGTTTTTCGTCTGATAAGGCGTCGGCTCACCGATATAATCAATCGCAGTCCAGATGAACTGACCGCAGGAATAGGGAGTATCCCTGTCCATGATGATACAATATTCCGTATTTTTCGCAGCCCAGCTGGTAGTGCTGTTACCAAGCGCGGAGCACTGTTCATCCGCTTCGATCAACGTCGCCCTCTCCAACGGGAAATGATACACACCGCGGCTCTGCACCACTGAGGAAGTCTCGCTTCCGTAAATGATCCAGTCCGGATACTTTTCATGGTGCTCGTCATAATATTTTTCCGCGTAGTTATAACCCGCCAGTTTCACAATATCCGCACATTTCTGGGCATTTTCCCAGGGCATGTAGTTAGAACCGATAGTCACCGGCGCCACATTGCGGTAGTCCCACTTTCTGACTTCCGCCATCAGGCTTCGTGTGATCTCCTGTCCATGGGCATCCGCGTGGGTGTCCGGGATCTCGTTGCCGATGCTCCACATGATCACGGAAGGGTGATTGCGATCCCTGCGGATCCAGCTGCGCACATCCTTCGCCATCCATTCCTTGAAAAATCTGGCATAATCATAAGGATTCTTCGCCATCTCCCACATATCAAAGGCTTCCGATAATACCAAAAATCCCATCTCATCCGCCAGTTCCATCACTTCCACTGCGGGCATGTTATGAGAGGTCCGCAGGGCATTGACACCCATGGAACGCATGAGTGTGAATTTGCGGCGCATGGCTTCCTTATGGAAAGCCGCTCCCAGTGCTCCGAGATCGTGGTGATCGCAGGCACCGTTCAGGCGCACTTTTCTGCCGTTTAATAAAAAGCCTCTGTTCGGGTCAAACTGTATGGTGCGGAAACCAATGCGCAGGTGTTCTTCCTGAATGGGCTCCGGCTCCTGTGCGGCTTCTTCCGCTGCGTTCTCCCGGCTGTCCGCCGGAAGTCTGCGCAGGCAAACTGTAAGATCATACAGATAAGGATCCGTAA
>CAVJMX010000030.1:0-3767 GCA_963650795.1 Bacteroidales bacterium H4 | reverse complement strand
CCGTTTAATAAAAAGCCCCGATTCGGGTCAAACTGTATGGTACGGAAACCGATGCGCAGGTGTTCTTCCTGCAGGCTTCCGTCTGTTCCGTTCTCCCCGTCGTCCGCCGGAAGTCTGCGCAGACAAATTGTAAGATCATACAGATAAGGATCCGTAATATCCCATTTTCGCGGGTTTTCCACAGGGATCGTTATGGTTGCCTTGTCCTGTCCACAGGTAAGGGGCTGTTTTACCACGAAAATCTCCCGGTCGCTAGCGTCTCCGGCAGCCCGCAGGTCGTATTCCAGTTCATAATTTTCGTAAGTTTTTCCCCATTCCAGCTCCATGTCGATAGTCAGGTCGTAGCCTTTTTCTGTCTCCACAGAGGAAGTATAGATGCCGTCCAGAGGAATGTGTGTCTCCGGCAGGCAGATCATCCATACATTACGATAAATTCCGGCGCCGCTGTACCATCTGCTGTTGGGTGCCTGAAATGCGACGCGGAGGACGACTTCATTTTCCCCCGTTCTCAGTTCTTCTGTGATATCCCAGTCAAAGGTGGAATAACCATATTTCCAGTCACCGAGATACACGCCGTTTACATAAACAGAAGAATCCATGTACACGCCTTCAAAGCGCAATATGACACGTTCGTCAGCATTTTTGTCATCCGGCTGCCAGGTAAAGTTTTTCCGGTACCAGCCGGTACTGTCTTCATATAAATTCTTCGTATCATAGATCAGCCAGTCGTGAGGTAGGTCTACCGGCTGCATGTCGGCTTCCCAAAGCTGCCTTTCTTCCCACTTCACGCCCAATGGCGTTTTAGCAAACTGCCAGTTATCATTCCATAGTGTTCTGCTGTTCCTCAATGTTCTGCCTCCTCAGCCTTTGCATCCGCCCGGTCTTCCAGACGCTTTACTATGTAGACCGCCAACAGCGCGTCCAGTGTTCCCAGTACGAGTCCGCCCAGAATATCCGTGGGATAATGGACGAAGAAATAGAGCCTGGAAAAAGCAATAATTGCCGCCATAAGCAGACTTAAAATTCCCATCTTATGATAATAACAAAAGATCGTCACTGCCCCGGCAAACCCGTTGGAGGTATGCCCCGAGGGGAAGGAGTACTCCGACGGGAACGGAATTTTCAGTGTCACACTGCTGTCCACCGCGCAGGGACGGGGTCTTGCAATAATATTTTTCAGGAACAGGTTGCCCACCAGGTATGTGACCGCCATGGCAATCATCATGGTCAGCCCGCATTTTCGGGTCTTCGGAATGCATGCCAGTACAATCGAGATCACGATCCAGACAGCTCCGCTCTCTCCGATCGTGGTGAAAAACCGCAGAATCTCCGTCAGCCATTCCTGATGGATTCCCTGAATTGCATGTAAGATCTGTAACTCCATTCTTTGTTCCTCCTTGCCGCTGCCGCTATTTTGCCCGTATCATCCATTTTGGAGATTATTGCATTTTATTCAAAAATGCCTTTGCATTTGCCGCAATGTCATCCTTAAATACGGCAGAACCCGCTACGATGACGTTGGCTCCCGCATCCAGTGCCCGCTGCACATTGTCCAGGTTAATGCCGCCGTCTACTTCCAGATTGGTGGTAAGTCCTCTGTCAGTGATCATTTTGCGAATCACCGCTACTTTATCCAGGCATTCCGGGATCAGCTTCTGTCCGCCGAAACCGGGCTCCACGGTCATGACCAGTACCATATCCACCAGTTCCAGGTAAGGCTCCACTGCCTCTGCCGGGGTGGCGGGCTTGATGGTGATACCGACTTTTTTGCCGGTGGCACGTATTTTATCAATGCATCCCTTCACATCTTCTGTGGCTTCCAGGTGGAAATTCACCAGATCCGCGCCGCAGGAAGCAAACTCTTCCACATAACGCTCTGGCTTCTCGATCATCAGATGCACGTCGAGAAACATGTCCGTGCGGGGTCTCACTGCCTTTAAAACAGGCATTCCGTAAGAGATCGACGGCACAAACAGCCCGTCCATCACATCCACATGCAGCCAGGGCACGCCGGCTCCTTCCACAGCTTTGATATCCTCTCCCAGCTTCCAGAAATCCGCTGAAAGAATTGAAGGTGATAAATAATTCATTTTGCTCCTCATTTCTACCCCGCAGGGTCTTATCTGTTACTCATTTCCCTATGAAAAGGAAATCGTATTCCATACGCATCTATTCTAGCAAACTTGTATTTATTACACAAGTCATAACAAAAAACAGCAAAAGAGAACCCTTCCAGGGAGGCGGAAGGGTTCTCAGAGGGGAATGTTTATATAAAAGGATATGAGTTAAGCGATTATACAAAATTTCTCAAGTAATGGATGCTCTGCTTAACAGCTCTCTTGGCATCGTCCAGAGATTTCTCGAAGGCTTTGTCTTCGACTTCGATACAGGTGTATCCGTCATAGCCGATATCAGTCAGGGCAGATACGTATTTGCCCCAGTCCACATCGCCCAGTCCGGGGATCTTGGGGGACATATACTCCAGAGGAGTTGCCATCACGCCGACATCTGCCAGTTTGTCGGGGAACAGCTTAATGTCCTTATAATGTACATGGAAGATCTTATCCTTGAACTCGTACAGCGGCTTGATGTAATCGATCTGCTGCCATACGAAATGAGAGGGATCGTAGTTGATACCAAGATAAGGGCTGTCGAGGATCTCGAAGACCTTTCTCCAGTTGGCAGGGGTAGTCATCAGGTTCTGTCCGCCGGGCCACTCGTCCTCTGTGAAGAGCATCGGGCAGTTCTCAATAGCTACCTTTACCTTCTTCTCCGCTGCGTGCTCGAGGATCGGAGGCCAGATCTCCTTGACCAGCTCGAGGTTATCGCTGACGTTCTTTTTCGGATCTCTGCCGATAAAGGTAGTGATCATGTTCACGCCCAGCAGTGCGGACGCATCGATCAGCTTGTGAAGATGTGCGATGTAGCGTTCTCTCTTTTCCACATCGGGATCCATGGTATTCGGATAATATGCGAGAGAAGAAATCTCCACGCCTTTCTTCTTACAATAAGCACGAATCTCCTCTGCGCGCTCCGGAGTCATATTGTCCACGTCGATGTGGCTGACACCGGCATAACGTCTCGTTGCCTTCTCCTTCGGCCAGCATGCCACTTCCAGACACTCCAGTCCGTTCTCTGCTGCGAAATCTACCACTTCTTCAAATGTCATTCCATCCAGAATAGATGTGATCAGACCTAATTTCATACGTTTTCCTCCTTCCAATATATCCGGTTGCGGATTATAACAGGTCTACGTTGACCTTAACGACTACCTTGCGGTAATCCAGCGGTTTGCCGTCGATGCAGACACCGGGTCTGTGTGCATCGTTGGGGAAAAATACGGCATAATCCCCTTCCACTGCGTGGATAAAGCTCTCATTTGCCACACCATCGTAGAAATACAGATCCTCGTCCTCTCTGGCTTCGATGCAGGTGCTGCCTCCCTTGTAGGGTGCCACACCGCACAGTTCCTCGCCACAGAGCCAGTACTGTACGTCGATGTACTGCTTATGCATCTCGGGATGGGTCTCCTCCACGGGTTTGGAGGTAATATGGAACAGATTAGCGAACATATTGTCACCGTCGATTGCTACTCTGCCATCCTCGATCTTGGAAAAATCGGTCTCCTGTGCGAACCGGATCGCTTTCTGGATCGCTTCGGGGTATTTGCTGATATCGTCATTGGCGTTTTTACTGGAAAAAATCATATTGTCACCTCATTTTTATCATTACTTTTTAATACGCTTCAGGCAGATGACCTGATGATC
>CAVJMX010000029.1:0-27732 GCA_963650795.1 Bacteroidales bacterium H4 | reverse complement strand
AAGGCAACGGACTCTGACTCCGTCATTTCAAGGTTCGAATCCTTGTAGCCCTGCGAATAAGACCTTCGGAAGGAGACTTCCGGAGGTTTTTTGTTGCGCAAAAGAAATAGTAAAAACCGAACATATTTTCGATAGTATCTGTACTTTTCAAAAAAAGTCTGCTATAATCTGTGCGTGACATGAAATAATAGAGGTAACAGAATAAGTACGGAGATGCGGTATGAATCATTCTAACGAACCCTCACAATTTAAATTACATTCCGAATATCAGCCCACCGGCGATCAGCCGCAGGCAATTGCAGAACTGGTAGAAGGCTTCCGGCAGGGCAATCAGTTCGAGACGCTGCTGGGTGTTACCGGCTCGGGTAAGACATTTACGATGGCAAACGTGATCCAGGCACTGAATAAACCGACACTGATCATTGCTCATAATAAGACACTGGCAGGGCAGCTGTACGGGGAGATGAAGGAATTTTTCCCGGAAAACGCGGTGGAATATTTCGTCTCCTATTACGATTATTACCAGCCGGAGGCGTATGTGCCGTCTTCGGATACCTATATTGCCAAGGACTCTTCTATTAATGATGAGATTGATAAGCTGCGCCTGTCGGCGACGGCATCCCTTGCGGAGCGCAGAGACGTCGTAGTGGTAGCGAGTGTGTCCTGCATCTATGGTCTGGGAAGTCCCGATGAATATCAGGATCTGATTGTATCCCTGCGTCCCGGCATGGTGAAGGACCGTGACGAGGTACTGCGGGAACTGATCGATATTCAGTATAACCGTAACGATATGGACATCCAGCGAGCGACCTTCCGCGTACGTGGTGATGTGGTGGAAGTCTATCCGGCGCAGGGTGGCGACTATCTGATCCGCATCGAATTCTTTGGGGACGAGATCGACCGGATCACAGAGGTGGAGCCCCTTACGGGGAAGATCCACGCAGAGCTGAACCATGTGGCAATTTTCCCGGCATCCCATTACGTAGTATCTCAGGAGAAGATCAAGGCAGCCTGCGACAATATCGAAATAGAGATGAAGGAGCGGGTACAGTTTTTCAAGGGAGAAGACAAGCTGATCGAAGCACAGCGTATTGCAGAACGCACGAATTTCGATATCGAGATGCTACGTGAGACCGGATTCTGTTCCGGTATTGAGAACTATTCCCGGCATCTGAATGGACTTCCCGCGGGAGCACCGCCCATGACACTGCTGGATTTCTTCCCGGATGATTTCCTGATCATCGTGGATGAGTCTCATATGACGATCCCGCAGATCCGCGGTATGTACGCCGGAGACCGTTCGAGGAAGCAGACCCTGGTGGATTACGGTTTCCGTCTGCCCTCCGCACTGGACAACAGACCCTTAAACTTTGAAGAATTTGAAGCCCATATCGACCAGATGATGTTCGTATCCGCTACCCCTTCCGATTATGAGAAGGAGCATGAACTGCTGCGGACAGAACAGATCATCCGTCCTACAGGACTGTTGGATCCGGATGTACAGGTTCGCCCGGTAGAAGGACAGATCGATGACCTCATCGGAGAGGTCAATAAGGAGATCGCGCAGCATCATAAAGTACTGATCACCACGCTGACCAAGCGGATGGCGGAAGACCTTACGGATTATATGAAGGAAGTCGGTATCCGGGTAAAGTATCTGCATTCCGATATTGATACCCTGGAGCGTGCCCAGATCATCCGTGACATGCGGCTGGATGTATTTGATGTACTGGTAGGTATCAACTTGTTACGAGAGGGACTGGATATCCCGGAGATCACACTGGTGGCAATCCTGGATGCAGATAAGGAAGGCTTCCTGCGTAGTGCTACCTCCCTGATCCAGACCATCGGACGTGCTGCCCGTAATGCGGAGGGACATGTCATCATGTACGCCGATACCATTACGGATTCCATGCGGGAAGCACTGGATGAGACCAACAGACGTCGTGAGATCCAGATGAAATACAATGAGGAACACGGCATTACACCGCAGACCATCAAAAAGGCAGTCCGGGATCTGATCAGTATCTCCAAGACGATTGCTAAGGAAGAAGTACGCTTTGAGAAGGATCCGGAATCCATGACGAAGAAGGAACTGGAGAAGCTCATCGGCGAGATCCAGAAGAAGATGCAGAAGGCAGCCGCAGAACTGAACTTCGAGGCAGCGGCAGAGCTGCGTGATAAGATGATAGAACTGAAAAAACAGTTGAACGATATGGAATAACGATAAGGAAGACAATACAATGGAAGAAGCAAAAAAGATGCGCCCCAGGGAGTACATTAAGATCCGTGGCGCCAATGAACATAATCTGAAAAATATTAACGTGGATATTCCCAGAAATGAATTGGTGGTATTGACCGGTATGTCCGGTTCCGGTAAATCCTCCCTGGCATTTGACACGATCTATGCCGAGGGACAGAGACGTTACATGGAATCCCTGTCCTCCTATGCGAGACAGTTCTTAGGACAGATGGAGAAGCCCAACGTGGAGAGTATCGAGGGACTGTCCCCCGCCATCTCCATCGATCAGAAATCCACCAACCGTAACCCCCGTTCCACCGTGGGTACGGTAACGGAGATCTATGATTATTTCCGTCTGCTGTATGCAAGGATCGGTATCCCCCATTGCCCGAAGTGCGGCAGAGAGATTGCCAAACAGACCGTAGATCAGATGGTGGATCAGATCATGAATATGGGAGAGGGTACGAAGATCCAGCTGCTGGCACCGGTGGTCAGAGGACGTAAGGGCGAGCATGCTAAAGTGCTGGAGCGCGCCAAGAGAAGCGGTTATGTCCGTGTGCGGATCGACGGCAGCATGTATGAACTGACGGAAGATATCAAGCTGGATAAAAATATCAAGCACAACATCGACATCGTAGTGGATCGTCTGGTGGTAAAGGATGGTATCCAGCGCAGACTGACGGATTCTATCGAAAATGTATTAGAGCTGGCAGAGGGACTGCTGGTAGTGGATGTGATCGGCGGAGAACCGGTAACTTTCAGCCAGAGCTTCTCCTGCCCGGACTGCGGGATCAGTGTCAGCGAGGTGGAGCCCCGAAGCTTTTCCTTCAACAATCCCTTCGGTGCCTGCCCTGTCTGCTTCGGACTGGGATATAAGATGGAATTTGATGAGGATCTGATGATCCCGGACAAGAGACTCAGCATCAACGAGGGAGCTATTACCGTCATGGGCTGGCAGTCCTGCGCGGACAAGTCCAGTTTTACCAACGCCATTTTACAGGCACTGGCGAAGGAATATCATTTTGACCTGGATACGCCTTTTGAAGATTATCCGCAGAAGATCCACGATATTCTGATCCATGGCACGAACGGCAAAGAGGTGCTGGTGCACTATACCGGTCAGCGGGGCAGCGGTGTGTATCCGGTGGCTTTTGAAGGACTGATCAAAAACGTGGAGCGCCGTTACCGTGAGACTGCTTCCGAGAGCAGCAAACAGGAATATGAGACTTTCATGCGTATCACACCCTGTAAGGAATGTAAGGGCATGCGTCTGAAAAAGGAATCTCTGGCAGTTACCGTATGTGACAAGAATATCTATGAGATCACTTCCATGTCCATCCGGGACCTGCAGAAGTTTTTAGATACTATGACACTGACAAAACAGCAGCAGTTCATCGGTGAGAGAGTACTGAAGGAGATCCGCGCCAGAGTGGGATTCCTGGTGGATGTGGGATTGGAATATCTGTCTCTGGCGAGAGCTACCGCTACTTTGTCCGGCGGCGAAGCACAGCGTATCCGTCTGGCAACACAAATTGGCTCCGGACTGGTGGGCGTATGCTATATTCTGGATGAGCCCAGTATTGGTCTGCATCAGAGAGACAATGACAAATTGCTGAACACATTGAAGAATCTGCGGGATCTGGGCAATACCCTGGTGGTGGTAGAGCATGATGAAGATACCATGCTGGCAGCGGATTATATCGTGGATATCGGTCCCGGCGCAGGCTCCCACGGTGGAGAAGTTATCGCCTGCGGTACTGCAGAGGAGATCATGCAGATCCCGGAATCCATTACGGGACAGTACCTCAGCGGCAAAAAGCGGATTCCCGTACCGGAGACCAGACGGACTCCTACCGGTTGGATCAAAGTATTGGGAGCCCAGGAAAATAACCTGAAAAATGTAGATGTGGAGATCCCTCTGGGTGTGATGACCTGCGTCACCGGTGTGTCCGGTTCCGGCAAAAGCTCCCTGGTGAACGAGATCCTCTACAAGCACCTGGCAAGAGAACTGAACCGTGCCCGCTGCATCCCCGGCAAACACAAGGGAATCGAAGGCGTGGAGCAGTTAGACAAGGTCATCAATATCGACCAGTCGCCCATCGGGCGTACCCCCAGATCCAATCCGGCAACTTATACCGGTGTGTTTGACCTGATCCGTGATCTGTTCGCTTCCACGGCAGACGCCAAGGCGAAGGGTTACAGCAAGGGACGTTTCAGCTTCAATGTCAAGGGTGGACGCTGTGAAGCCTGCGGCGGTGACGGTATTATCAAGATCGAGATGCATTTCCTGCCGGATGTCTATGTTCCCTGCGAAGTCTGCGGCGGAAAACGTTATAATCGTGAGACACTGGAAGTAAAATATAAGGGCAAGAGTATTTTTGATGTGCTGGACATGACGGTGGAAGAGGCACTGCCTTTCTTCGAAAATGTACCGTATATCCGCAGAAAAATCGAGACCTTGTATGATGTGGGACTTTCCTATGTGAAGCTGGGACAGCCCTCCACGACACTGTCAGGCGGTGAGGCACAGCGTATCAAGCTGGCAACCGAGCTCTCCAGGAGAAGTACCGGTAAGACGATATATATTCTGGATGAGCCTACGACAGGATTGCATTTTGAGGATGTGCACAAACTGGTGGAGATCCTGCACAGACTGGCGGATGGCGGCAATACTGTAGTCGTTATCGAGCATAATCTGGATGTGATCAAGACCGCGGATTATATCATCGACATGGGACCGGAAGGCGGAGACCGCGGTGGTACAGTGATCGCCCAGGGCACCCCGGAAGAGATCGTGAAGGTGAAAAAATCCTACACCGGATACTATGTGAAAAAGATGCTGGAGAAGGACAAGGCACTGCGCCTTTCGGAAGAGTTATAGAAATTTTAAGAAATACCCCCTATGAAAATGGAAAAAATTCAGTTATAATATGTTGTATATGACTAAAATAGCGTGTAGAGTCAAGACTTATAGATAGATACCATCGGAAAGGGGTAATAAAAAAGATGCAGTGCACAGATATCGGAATTGATTTAGGTACCGCCAGCATTCTGGTATACATCAGAGGAAAGGGTGTCGTATTAAAGGAGCCCTCTGTTGTAGCTTTTGATAGAGATACGAACAAGATTAAAGCCATTGGTGAGGACGCAAGACTGATGCTGGGAAGAACTCCCGGCAATATCGTAGCGGTCAGACCGTTACGTCAGGGCGTTATCTCCGATTATACCGTAACCGAGAAAATGATGAAATATTTCATCCAGAAGGCTCTGGGTAAGAGAACCTTCCGTAAGCCCCGTATCGCTGTCTGCGTTCCCAGCGGCGTTACAGAGGTAGAGAAGAAAGCAGTAGAAGATGCTACTTACCAGGCAGGCGCCAGAGAAGTATCCATCATCGAGGAGCCCATCGCAGCAGCTATCGGTGCGGGAATCGATATTTCCAAGCCCTGCGGTAACATGATCGTAGATATCGGCGGTGGTACTTCCGATATCGCGGTAATCTCCCTGGGAGGTACCGTAGTCAGCGCTTCCATCAAGATCGCAGGTGATGATTTTGATGAAGCCATTGTTCGTTATATGCGTAAGAAGCACAATCTGCTCATCGGTGAGAGAACCGCGGAAGATATGAAGATCAAAATCGGCTCCTGCTATAAGAGAGCGGAAGCGGATTACATGGATGTCAGAGGACGTAACCTTGTCACCGGTCTGCCCAAGACCGTCAAAGTATCCTCCGAGGAGACCGAGGAAGCACTGCGGGAGACCACCGCACAGATCGTGGAGACGATCCACAGCGTACTGGAGAAGACTCCTCCCGAGCTGGCAGCTGACATTGCAGACAGAGGAATCGTGCTGACCGGCGGCGGAAGCTTACTGCGCGGTCTGGAGGATCTGATCTCCTCCAAGACAGGTATCAATACCATGACCGCAGAGGATCCTATGACGGCGGTCGCAATCGGAACCGGTAAATACGTAGAGTTCCTGGCAGGTTACAGAGAGTAAAAGCAATTCAAAAGGCAGGATGCCGAACATTTGTCGAAGGATTGAACATCGCAAATGGAGGATGCGAATGGTTAAGGGTCTATATACCGCTTACACCGGTATGTTAAATGAGCAAAACAGAATGGATATTATGACTAACAATCTGGCGAATGCGTCTACTGTTGGTTATAAAAAGGAAGGCTCCACCAGCCAGTCTTTTGATGATGTATTAACAGTCAAGATCAAGGATCAGTCTGTGGACATGAGAAATGTGCAGAGAATCGGTATCAAGAATCCCGGTGTGAAGATCGGTGAGAACTATACCGATTATTCCCAGGGCTCCTTCCGGATCACAGGCAATACTTATGATCTGGCATTGTCCGGAGAAGGCTTCTTTGCTATTGAATTTACTAACAAGGCAGGGGAGACCGATACCAAGTACACTCGTGCCGGACAGTTTACTTTGAATAAGGACGGCTATCTGGTGACAGAAGAGGGCGATTACGTCCTGAATACACAGAACCGCCGGATTCGGCTGAATACTCTGATTGATTCTTCCATCACCGACGACGGCACCATCTATCAGAACGGTCAGGCAGTAGCGAAGATTCAGGTGACGGATTTCGCAGACTATGATTATTTGGAAAAATACGGAGAGACTTACTATCAGCCGATTCAGGGAGCACAGACCATTGCCTCCAATGCACAGGTGAAGTCTGGTTATCTGGAAATGGCAAATGTGCAGATCGTATCCGAGATGGTGAATCTGATCTCCATTACCCGTGCGTATGAGTCAAATCAGAAGGTGGTACAGACCATTGATGATACTCTGGATGTAGCGGTGAACCAGATCGGCAGAGTACAGTAATCTAAAATAAAAAATAACCGATATATAAATAGATAACGAGTTCAGGATGAAAAACCGGGTCATGGAGGACATAAGGGACAGCTTGAGAGGAGACTACATATGGTCAGAAGCTTATGGACAGCAGCGACCGGCATGATCGCACAGCAGACAAATGTGGACACTATTGCCAACAACCTGGCAAATGTTAATACCACAGGTTACAAGACACAGGTCAATGAATTCAAGAGCCTGTTATATCAGAATATTCAGACGAAGACTACTTCCGCGAACGGAGATACCAAGCCCAGCAGCGCACAGGTAGGACTGGGTGTAAGAAACGCATCCATCAGTTCTGTATTTAAGGAAGGAAGCCTGACGGCGTCCGACAGCGATACCGCATTTGCTATTGATGGTAAAGGATTCTTCGCAGTGCGTGGTGCAGACGGTAATACTTACTACACGAGAAACGGTAACCTGAAGTTTACTCTGGCATCAAATGGCGGTAATATGCTGGCTACTTCCGAGGGACTTCCGGTACTGGATACCCAGGGAAGAGCTATTGTTCTGAGTAACAACTATGTAATGAGCAAGATCACGGTCAGCAAGAACGGCAGTCTCTGTTATCCTGATGCGCAGAATAATCCTCAGCCCATCGGTATTACCATCGGTGTGTTCCAGTTCAACAATCCCAACGGACTGGAGAGGCTGGCAGACAGCCTGTATCAGCAGACCACAGCCAGCGGACAGGCAATCAACGAAGCCACTAACAATAATGTAGAGCGAAGCAGCGTTATTCAGGGATATCTGGAGAGCTCCAATGTGCAGGTCGTAGATGAGATGGTTAACATGATTGTGGCACAGCGTGCTTATGAACTGAACTCCAAAGCCATCACAGCGTCCGATGAGATGCTGCAGCAGGCGAATAATTTAAGAAGATAAGCAGTAAACTAAGGAGGTTCTATTATGGATATCTCTTCTTTATACGGAAGTTCTGCCTTAGACAGCACCGCCTACACCAATGCGGCGAACCAGACAGCTTCCAAATTACAGGATAAATTAAACAGCGCAGATTATTCCAAGGCTACCGATGATGAACTCATGGATGCCTGCAAACAGTTCGAGGCGTATTTCGTAGAGCAGATGTTCAAGGAAATGATGAAGACGATTCCGGAGAGTGACAGCACCTCTTCTTCCAACTCTCAGCTGATGGACTATTACAAAGATGAGATGGTACAGCAGATCGCTTCGGATTCCACAGAGCAGAACAGCCTAGGACTGGCACAGATGCTGTATGAACAGATGAAGCGCAATTATAATCTTGAGTAATTCATTCGGGCTGCCGTTCCCGGCAGCCCAGATCTTTTTTAATCTTTCACCGCAGCAGCGGTTCTCTCTTACGATTTCGTAGAGATCAGCCACATGTAACAGAACCTACACCGGAATGAGGAGCGGAAATGGATAACATTACAGGATATGTAGATCATATTGTCTATCAAAACAGTGAGAACGGATACACAGTCATGACACTGGTGGCAGAGGGAGAAGAGGTGACCTGTGTCGGCATGTGCAAAGGTCTGGGACAGGGAGAAAATATCTCTGCGGAGGGAGAATACATAGAGCATCCGGTCTACGGCAGACAGTTCAAGATACAGACCTATGAGACTGTGGCACCCACCGATCGCGCTGGCATGGAACGATATCTCGGATCCGGAGCGATCCGGGGAGTGGGCGAAGCACTGGCTGCCAGAATCGTGAAAAAATTCGGAGATGATACTTTCCGGATCATAGAGGAGGAACCGGAACGGCTGGCGGAAGTAAAAGGAATCAGCGAACGGAAAGCCCAGGAGATAGCTGTTCAGATGGAAGAAAAAAAAGACCTTAGAGAGGCCCTGGTCTATCTGCAGCAATATGGCATCAGCAATACACTGGCAGTGAAAATATACAACACCTACGGAATGGAAATGTACAGCGTGATGCGTGAGAATCCTTATCGCCTGGCGGAGGATGTCAGCGGAGTGGGATTCCGCATTGCTGATGAGATCGCTGGGAGGATTGGTATTCACACCGATTCCGATTACCGCATCCGGAGTGGAATTTTGTATACACTACTGCAGGCGGTGGGAGAAGGACATTGCTTTCTGCCGCTGGAACTTCTGCTTCACAGAGCAGCGGAATTGCTGGGAGTATCAGAGGAAAATATCCGCCCGCAGGTGGATAATCTGATCATGGACAGAAAGCTGGTGGCAAAAGGAGATGCGGTTTTCGCGGCTGCCTATTATTATGCGGAACTTAATTGTGCCAATATGCTTCGGAACCTGAATATTCCCATGCTGGAGGCAGAAAATCTTCCCGCACAGGATATGGCAATCCGTAAGAGACTGGAGCGTATGGCAGAAAACCTATCCATGGAACTGGATGAACTGCAGCTGAAAGCGGTGGAGGAAAGCATAAAGAACGGTCTCTTTATTTTATCCGGAGGACCCGGCACCGGGAAAACGACAACCATCAATATGATCATCCGTTATTTTGAGTCGGAGGGAATGGACATATTCCTGGCGGCACCCACAGGGCGTGCTGCCAAGAGAATGACGGAAGCCACCGGATTTGAAGCGAAGACGATCCACCGTTTATTGGAACTGAACAGTGCACTGTCTGAGGATGACACCCGAAGAGCGAATTTTGAGCGGAACCAGGAGAATCCCTTAGAGGCAGATGTGGTGATCATCGATGAGATGTCCATGGTGGATATTCAACTGTTCCAGGCACTCTTAAAAGCCATTTTGCCGGGAACGAGACTCATTCTTGTTGGGGATGTGGACCAGCTGCCCAGCGTGGGACCGGGTCAGGTGCTGCGGGATCTGATGAACAGCGAAGCCTTCCCTATGGTAACTTTAGAGAAAATCTTCCGTCAGGCGGGCGAAAGTGACATCGTAGTCAATGCCCACCGCATCAACAAGGGAGAACAGATCGCTCTGGACAATAAATCCCGGGATTTTTTCCTGTTGGAGCGAAACGATGTGAATGTTATTTATAAACATATGATCCAACTGATCCGGGAGATGCTGCCCAAATATGTAAATGCCACACCCTTCGATATTCAGGTACTGACGCCCATGCGGAAAGGAAGCCTGGGTTGTGAGACATTGAACGGTATCTTACAGAGGTACCTGAATCCGGCGGATCCTCATAAAAAAGAACATTCTTATGGAAATACTGTCTTCCGCGAAGGCGATAAGGTCATGCAGATCAAAAATAACTATCAACTGGAGTGGGAGATCGTTGGCAGATATAACATTCCCATTGATAAGGGCATGGGTGTCTTTAACGGAGACATGGGAAGAGTCCTGGAGATCAATGAGACAATGTCTACACTTCTCGTGGAGTTTGATGACGGCAGAAGAGTCAATTATCCCTTCTCCGAGCTGGAAGAACTGGAACTGTCCTATGCCATTACGATTCATAAGTCCCAGGGTAGTGAATACCCCGCAGTGATCCTGCCCCTGCTCGGGGGACCGCGGATGCTGTTCAACCGTAATCTCCTCTACACGGGAATCACCAGAGCCAGAAACTGTGTGACGATCTTAGGCAGCAGCGAGACGGTGCGGAACATGATTGACAATGTGAGCGAGAACCGTAGATATACGGCACTGGAGCAGCGAATCCGTGAGATCTGTGCTCTCCCGGAGGAAATGTAGCGCATGATATTACAGTTACTGTTTCCCACCAGATGCCCGGTGTGCGACGGGATCGTGAAGCCTTTCGGAGAGAAGATCTGTCTGAATTGTCTTCCGAAGCTTCGCGTGGTAACACCTCCCTGGTGCATGAAATGCGGGAAAAAGATACAGGGGGACGGAGAATTCTGCAGTGACTGCCGGGACAGGCGTCATGCTTTTGACCGTGCCAGAACGCTGTATGAGTACAGCACCGCCGCTCCTGCCATTTATCGTTTTAAATATAAGGGAAGACAGGAATATGCGGAGTTCTTCGGAGAGGAAATGGGCAAATACCTGGGAGACTTTATCCGGGAGATCTCACCGGATGTACTGGTGCCGGTACCGCTGCATCGGAAGAAGCTTGCGCAGCGCGGATACAATCAGGCAGCATGCCTTGCCAGAGCGCTTGGAAAGAGCCTGAGTCTTCCGGTAAATGAAAACCTGGTAAAGAGATTACGAAATACAAAACCAATGAAACGCCTGAATCCCACAGAAAGGCAAAATAATTTGAAAAAAGCTTTTATTATAGACGGAAATGATGTAAAATTATATGACCGGGTTATTCTGGTAGATGATATTTACACGACCGGAACCACGCTTGATGAGATCGCTGCACTGCTGAAGGCAGGCGGCGTATCGGAAGTATATTGCGTGACACTTTCCTGTGGTGCCGGATTATGATGAGGAAGGTGTGAGATACTATGAATATAAGAAATTGCAGAATGTGCGGACATATATTTAACTATGTGGCAGGTCCGTTCCTGTGTCCTCATTGCAGAGAGAAAATGGAAGCCAAATTCCAGGAAGTCAAGGAATACATCCGTGCCAATCCCGGAGTAGGTATTCAGGATGTGGCAGAGAACTGTGATGTGGAACCTTCCCAGATCCAGCAGTGGCTTCGGGAAGATAGACTGGAGCTGACGGAAGAATCTGCGATTTATCTGCAGTGTGAGAAATGCGGAGCTCCTATCCGGAGTGGCAGATTCTGTGAGAAGTGTAAGTATGAAATGTCAATGGATCTGCAGAGTGTACTGCAGAAAAAGCAGGCACCGCAGCAGCGACCCACTTCATCCAGAGACGGAGACCGGATGCGTTTCCTGTAAGCATCTGCAGGCGGAGGAATTATGCTGAACGAAGAAAAGATCGTATTGATGACCAAAATGGCATCTTATGAAGAACATGAAGGCAAAAAAAATATGGCGATCGGTCGTTATTTTCGCAACGACTACATAGGAATACAGGTGCTGAAATCCATACTGTGTGCTACGATTGCTTATGCTGTATGTTTTGCATTGTTCATTTTTTATGATTTTGAGACCTTTATGCAGGATATTTACAAAATGGATCTGATCAGTTTTGCTAAAAATGTTCTGCTGTATTACGTAATTACGGTAGTGGTATACGGAGTTGCTTCTTATCTGATCTGCTCTCTGCGTTATGCCAGGGCGAAGAAAAGCCTGAAATGCTATTATAACAATCTGAAAAAGCTGAATTCCATGTACAACGAATAACAGCGGCAGATTGGTATGGAGGAAATATGACTGCTTTACTGGAATTAAGAGAAAATCTGAAGAAGATCTACAGCAGAAACGAAGCATTTGTTCTGCCGGTGATCAAATTCCTGCTTAGTTTTATCGTGCTGAGCATCATCAACGGCAAAATGGGATATATGACGAAGATAGACAACATGGCAATCGTGTTGATCGTATCTTTGCTGTGCTCTTTTCTTCCCACCGGATTTATGGTAGTATTTGCCATGCTGTTTACACTGCTTCATATGTATGCATTATCCATTGAGACAGCGGCAGTGGGACTGGTGGTATTTTTGCTGTTGTATCTGCTGTTTTTGAGATTTACGGCAAGGGAAGCACTGGTAGTGGTGCTGACGCCTGTTTTGTGCATGCTGAAGCTTCCCTATGTGATGCCGGTGGCAATGGGACTGATCGGAACCCCTGCTTCCTGCGTATCCGTAGGATGCGGTGTGGTAGTGTATTATCTGGTCCAGACGGTAATCACCAATGCCCCCACCATTAATTCCATGGGTGATGAAGAGGCTACGGCGAAGCTTCGTCTGTTGATCAACAGCATGCTGGGCAACAAGGCGATGCTGGTCATGATCGTGGCATTTACAGTTACCGTGATCGTAGTATATCTGATCCGCAGAATGAGCGTGGATCATTCCTGGACCATCGCTATGGCAGCAGGTACCCTGATCGAGGTAATGATTCTGCTGGTAGGAGATCTCATGTATGATACGAATCTCTCCATCCTCAGCGCACTGTTGGGTGCGGTAGCTACCGTGCTCATATGTAAAGTGATAGAGTTCTTCCGGTTCTGTCTGGATTACAGCAGGACGGAGAAGGTCCAGTTTGAAGATGATGAATATTACTATTATGTAAAAGCGGTACCGAAGATGACTGTGTCGGCACCCACCAATACTGTGAAGAAGATCAATACACAGCGCAGACCTGCGGCACAGACCGCGAGACCTGCCGGGTCAGGCAGACCCTCCGGCCAGGGAAGAAGCACCGCAGCAGGTGCCAGAAGTGCAGAAGGATCTTCCAGAAGTGTAGTAACAGAGCGTACGGCGCCTGCCAAAAGCAGCGCTTCTTATGGACAACAGAACCCCTACCGCGGACGGGACAAGGGCGGCAGAAGTGTTACCATAAGCAGCAACCATATGGTGCAGGACGACTCGGATGATTACGAAGAATTGTTCTGAAGGGATTAATGAAAATGCAGTTATGGGATAAACTAGCAGAATATCTTAAGAATTTCAGCAGTTACCGCACGACCATGGATTTCGGTGATGTAGCCGAGATCCTGATCATTGCTGTACTGCTGTATTATGCGTTAGTGTGGATGAAGACGACCCGGGCATGGGTATTGCTCAAGGGTCTGATTGTCATCCTTATTTTTTTGCTGCTGGCTTATTTTTTCCGGATGACGACGATTCTGTGGATGGCGCAGAATGTCTTAAGCTTTGCAGTGACAGCCCTGATTGTAGTGCTGCAGCCGGAACTCAGGAAGGCACTGGAGGAGCTGGGCAAGAAAAATATCATCAGTTCCGTGCTTCCGTTTGATAATAATCATCGTGAAACTGAGGAATTTTCTGAGAAGACCATCAATGAGATCGTCAAGGCCTGTGTAGAGATGGGCAAGGTGAAGACCGGAGCCCTGATCGTAATCGAGCAGAAGGTATCACTGCGTGACTACGAGAGAACGGGAATTGATGTGGACGGTATTGTTACCAGCCAGCTGCTGATCAATATTTTTGAGCATAATACGCCATTACACGACGGAGCGGTGATCGTGCGGGGGAACAGAGTGGCTTCCGCTACCTGTTATCTTCCACTGTCTGACAACCTGGGACTGAGTAAGGAACTGGGTACCAGACATCGTGCCGGTGTGGGAATCTCCGAGATCACAGATTCACTGACTGTGATCGTATCCGAGGAGACCGGCAAGATCAGCGTGGCTTATGAGGGCGAACTGGAGCGGAATCTGGATGCGGATTCACTTCGTGACAGAATGCATAAGATTCTGAACAATACCGGTGAGGAACATAAGAATCTGCGAATCTGGAAGGGAAGGAGCCGTGACAGGAAATGAAAAAATTACTGACTCGTAATCTTGGATTGAAGCTTGCTTCTCTGGTACTTGCATTTGTGCTCTGGTTTCTGGTGGCACAGATCTATGATCCGAAGGATACCGTAACCTTTAACAATATTCAGGTACGGCTGATCAATACAGAGCTTTTGGACGAAGAAGGTAAAGTGTACGAGGTACTGGACAACAGCAACCTGGTGCGGGTAACCGTCACGGGTCCTCAGAGCATTGTGAAATCCGAGCTGCGTCGGACAGATATCGTGGCGGAAGCGGATATGAGCAAGCTGACGGATATCAATACCATTGCCATCACTTATTATTGTGAGAATATCAGTAATGATTCCGTGGAGATCAAGGGCAATCACGACTCGGTACGACTGAGCGTGGAAGATAAGACCAGTAAATGGATCAAACTGGAGAGCAACACCATCGGTGATGTGGCTTCCGGTTATATGATTGGCAATGTAACACTGGATCAGACCAACATCGAAGTGACCGGACCGAAATCCGCAATCTCCCAGGTGGATCATGCCGGGGTGGATATCAACGTGACAGATTCCACCAGCAGCCTGTCCGCAAATGTGGATATCAAGCTGTATGACGCGAATGATAATGAACTGACACTGGAAAATGTTAAGAAAAATGTGAATTCCGCATATATGACAGTAGAAGTACTCGCTACCAAGGAGGTACCTGTTGAAATCAACTATATGGGTGTGCCCGAGGATGGCTATATGGCTACCGGTGAGGTGGAGAGTAGTGTCTCTACTGTGAAGATCGCCGGAACGTCAGCTGCTCTGTCAGGAGTCTCCGCAATCACTGTACCGGAAGACCGTATGAATATTACCGGACAGTCGGAGAATCTGGTGGATATTATCAACCTGAAGGAATACCTTCCTTCCAACGTCCGGCTGGCAGACAAGAGTTTTGATGGCAAGATTACCGCTACGGTCTATATTGAACCGATTGTAACCAAGGATCTTACGATACCTGCGGATAATATTTCCATTACCGGAGTACCGGATGACATGGAGGCCGAGATTACTTCCACGGCAGAGGAATACGACATTACCGTATCCGGACTGTCCAGGTACATCAGCATATTACGTGACAGCAGTGTGACAGGAGTCCTGGATCTGAAGCAGTGGATGGAAGACAATGACGTGAAGGAACTGACACCCGGGAACTATACGATTCCCGTAACGTTCAACCTGTCGGAGAATATCACGGTAGATACGGATGTCAATATTCATATCCGGCTGAAAAATGCGGACAGCAATGCATCATAAATGACAATAGAGACAGAAAAGAAGAAATGAGAGGATTTTTACAATGGCTAGAATGTTTGGAACAGATGGCGTACGCGGTATTGCCAATGAGGAACTGACCCCGCTGCTTGCAATGCAGCTCGGGCAGGCGGGAGCATATGTTCTCACGAAGGAAAATGAGCATAAGCCCACGATCATGGTAGGCTGCGATACCCGAATCTCCGGAGATATGCTTGCAAATGCACTGATGGCAGGTGCCTGCTCCGTAGGTGCCAACTGCGTATACGTGGGAGTGATCCCGACTCCGGCAGTGGCTTATCTGACCAAGAAATACAAAGTGGATGCGGGAGTTGTGATTTCCGCTTCCCACAATCCGGTAGAATTTAACGGTATTAAATTCTTTGACGGCAACGGTTATAAGCTTCCGGATGCCATGGAAGATGAGATTGAATCGCTGATCCGGAACAATATGCCAGGTATCAAATTCCCCATCGGCCCCGGTGTGGGCAAGATCAAATACCGCACCGATGCCAGAGAAGAGTACATCAACCATGCCATGAGAGCAGTAAATGTTGACCTGACCGGTCTGAAGATCGTGGTAGACTGTGCAGAGGGAGCTTCCTTCTACACTTCTGTGGAATGCCTGAAGGAGCTGGGCGGCAGTGTGGTAGCAATCCATAATAATCCGGACGGTACCAATATTAATGCCAACTGCGGCTCCACCCACATGGAAGAACTGCAGGCAAGAGTAGTCTATGAGAAGGCAAATGTAGGTCTTGCATTTGACGGAGATGCCGACAGACTTCTGGCAGTGGACGAGAACGGCAAGATCGTAGACGGCGACCAGATCATGGCAATCGTCGGCAACTTTATGAAGAGCAAGGGAACCCTGAAGAAGGACACCATTGTAGCAACCGTGATGAGTAACCTGGGATTCTTCCTGATGGCTGAGAAGAACAACATCCATATGGAAAAGACCAAAGTAGGCGACCGTTATGTATTAGAGCGTATGAAAGAGATCGGCGCCAGCCTCGGCGGAGAACAGTCCGGACATATTATTTTCCTGGATGAAAACACCACCGGTGACGGACTGCTCAGTGCACTTCATCTCTTACAGGTAATGGTAGAGACCGGCAAGCCTCTGTCAGAACTGTCGCAGGTGATGGAAGTACTGCCCCAGGCACTGGTTAATGCCAAGGTGGCAAATCATAAAAAAGAAAAATACATGGAATATCCCGAGATTGCGGATGCCATTCAGAAGCTGGAAGAGAAGTTCGCAGGAGAAGGCCGCGTGCTGATCCGCCCCTCCGGAACAGAGCCCCTGGTAAGAGTCATGATCGAAGGAAAAGATCAGCAGGTCATCCAGGAGGAAGCAGAAAGACTTGCCAGCCTGATCCAGGATATTATGTTCTAACAGATATATTCCGAAAGATGTCGGGGAAAAGTTCTTGTGAATGATTTGCATTCATGCTATGATAGAAATGAAAATGACAAGGAAATTTACAAGATCACAGAAGAATAAAATGCATAATAATATAGATATTGGAGGGTTTAAGATATGGTAAGTCAGAAAGTTGTAATCAAGAATCCTACGGGCTTGCATCTGCGTCCCGCCGGAATCCTGTGTAAGGAGGCAATGCAGTTCAAGTCTCTGATCACTTTCAAGTTCCGTGAGAGCACAGCCAATGCCAAGAGCGTGCTCAGTGTATTAGGCGCCTGTGTAAAATGCGGAGATGAGATCGAATTCGTATGTGAAGGCGAGGATGAGGCAGAGGCACTGAAGAATCTGGTAGAAGCTGTAGAGAACGGTCTTGGGGAATAGACCGCTGCAGAAAAAATAAGGGGCTGTGTATCCTTGCGGTGCACAGCCTTTTCTATGACATAAGGGATCTAAATGCAACGGAAAGGTATGGGAATTATATATGGAACAAAAAAGTATTAAGAAGAATTTGTCGAGTCTGGGACTTCGGTTCCTGATCGGAACGCTGGTCATCTATGCGGTGCAGCTGGGAGTCGTGACAATCGTGGGAGAGGTGAAGCCGGAGTGGCTGGAGAACACCACCGTGTGCCTGATTCTGACGGTGATGCCGATGTATCTGATCGGTATGCCGGTGCTGATTGCACTGGTGAAGCGGATGCCCGGGGAAGCACCTGAGAAGAGAAAAATGACAGCGGGACAATTTATTCTGGCACTGATCATGTGCTTTGCACTGATGTATTGTGGTAATCTGGTGGGAACATTGATCACTGCCATAGTGGGAGCATTGAAGGGTTCTGCGGTGGACAACGCAGTAATGATATATGCCACAGAATCCAACATGGCGGTGACTTTTATTTATATGGTACTTTGTGCACCGGTGCTGGAAGAGTACATTTTCCGGAAATTGATCGTAGACCGTACGGTGAAATACGGACAGGGTGTGGCAATCGTATTATCTGGTCTGATGTTCGGACTGTTTCACGGCAATCTGAACCAGTTCGCCTACGCCTTTTTACTGGGAATGTTTTTAGCATTCCTATATGAAAAGACCGGTAATTTGAAGATCACCATCGGAATGCATATGTGTGTCAATTTTATGGGGGCAGTGGTCAGCGTATTGCTGTTGAAGGCAATTCATCTGGACGAATATCAGAAGATTGTCATGAACGGCGGAGATACCCAGGCAATCATGGACTTCATAATGGCATACTTACCGGGTTGGTTTGTATATATGATTTATGTGCTATTCGTACTGGCAGTCTTTATTACGGGAATTGTACTATTTATTGTTTTTCGTAAAAAGCTTACCGTCGAACCGGGACTGATTCCTAAGGGCGTAAGATTCCGGACTGTGATCTGTAATCCCGGCATGATTGCTTATTGCGTGTTCTGGATTGTGATGATCCTTCTGCAGATGTTCCCGGAGATTGTGCAGATACTGATGGGAATATCTCCGTTGACGTTGTAAGCACATATTGATACGCTTACGGGGAAAGCAGATGAAGGAGATGTAAGCATGTACGAATTTAACAGTAGAATACGTTACAGTGAGACGGACAGCGATGGACAGCTGACGTTGAGAGCCCTGCTGAACTATTTTCAGGACTGTTCCACCTTCCATTCAGAGGATGCGGGGCTGGGAATCGGGTATATGAAGGAGATCGGACAGGTCTGGGTATTATCTTCCTGGCAGATTGTGGTGAACCGGTATCCGCAGCTGGGTGAGAAAGTAAAAATCGTGACTTTACCCTATGAATTAAAGGCATTTTTAGGATACCGTAATTTTGCTATGCTGGATGGGCAGGGTGAATATCTGGCGAAGGCAAATTCTCTCTGGAGCCTGCTGGATATGCATACCGGGAAGCCGGTGGCGGTAAGTGAGGAAATGCGTAAAGGCTACGGCATCGATGAAAAGCTGGACATGGATTACGCGCCCCGCAAGATTACCGTGCCGGAGGGTGGACAGATTCTGGAACCGGTGGTGGTGAAAAAGCATCATCTCGACACCAACCATCATGTGAATAACGGGCAGTATGTGAATATTGCCATGGAGTATCTGCCGGATGATTTTGTCATCCATCAGATGCGGGCGGAATATAAGAAACAGGCTTTTCTGGATGATGTACTGCACCCTTACGTGGTACAGACAGAAAAAGGATATATCATCTGTTTACAGGATGAAACAGGGAAGCCTTACGTATCGGTGGAATTTGAGAGACAGTAATGACTGTCGGAACAGGAGAAAACGTGGAACTTAGATTAGGTGAAAAACAGACACTTGTAATCGTGAAAAAAGTAGAATTCGGCGTATATGCCGCACCTGCGGATGCACCGGAGGACAAAGTATTGCTGCCGGCAAAGCTGGTCCCCGCAGGGGCAAAAGTGGGAGATGAGGTGGAGGTATTCCTGTACCGGGATTCCAGCGACCGCCTGATCGCCACGACCCGCACACCGAAACTGATGATGGGACAGGTGGCATTGCTTACCGTGGCACAGATCGGCAAAGTAGGTGCCTTCTTAGACTGGGGACTGGAGAAGGATCTGTTCCTGCCCTTCAAGCAGCAGACTTGCAAAGTAAAAGCTGGAGATCAGGTACTGGCAGCTCTCTATATTGACAAGAGCGGCAGACTCTGCGCCACTATGAATGTATACGAGCAGCTTCGCACGGACAGTCCTTATAAAAAAGATGACAAGGTCACCGGAAGAATTTATGAGATCAGTAAAAACTTCGGTGCATTCGTAGCCGTGGATGACTGTTTCTCCGCACTGATTCCCAAAAAGGAGCTTTTCGGAGCCACCGAGCAGCCGAAGATCGGCGAACTGGTGAACGCCCGCGTCGTAAAGGTATTAGAAGACGGAAAACTGACTCTGAGCATCCGTGAAAAGGCATATCTGCAGATTCAGAAGGATGCAGAGAAAATCGAAAAACTCTTAGACAGCTATGAAGGCGCTCTGCCCTTTAACGATAAGGCAGCACCGGAAGTGATCACTCATGAGACCGGCATGAGTAAAAATGAGTTCAAGCGTGCCGTAGGACATCTGCTGAAAGAAGGCAAGATCCAGATCACGGAGAGAAGCATCCGCAGAGTCTAAGAGACTGACAAAGGAGGTGTTCTTATGGATATCGCAGGATTATCAATGTCAATGACTTCCAATAATCTGCAGACGAAGGTCGGAACGGCAGTACTGAGTAAGGCGATGAATACGAACGAAGCGCTGGGACAGGGAATCGTACAGATGATTGATTCCGCAGCGATGGAACGCAGCGTAACACCGGAGCTTGGTGCCAATATCGATCTGCGGATTTAGCGCAGAAATAATACATAATAAACGCTAAGACAGAAAGAGTTCGGGAAATTAGTTTCCGAACTCTTTTTTTACGATTATTTGAAAATAAAATGGCATTTTTACTAAAAAGTGCATAAAAAACTATTGCTTTTTTACTGGATTTTTTGTACATTTGTAATGTATGGGGTACTACGTCAAGAAGTAATTTTGGTTGGGGACTGAAGGAGCATAAGATGATATCGAATCAGATTTTACAGAACACCATTGAAGGATTGAAAGGAATCGCCAGAGTAGAGCTGTGCGTCATGGATGTGGACGGCAAGGAAGTGGCTGCCACCATGGACATGGGGAACTGTTCCAAGCCCGCGGTAGAGTTTGCATCATCTCCGGCGGATTCACAGGAGATCCAGGGGTATCAGTATTTTAAGATCTATGATGAGCAGCAGCTGGAGTATATTCTCGTAGCCGGCGGAACCGGTGAAGATGTGTATATGATCGGCAAAATGGTTGCTTTCCAGATCCAGAATCTGCTGGTGGCTTATAAGGAGAGATTCGATAAGGATAACTTCATCAAGAATCTACTGTTAGACAATCTGCTGCTGGTGGATATTTACAGCCGATCCAAGAAGCTCCATATTCAGACGGATGTTCCCCGCGTGGTTATGATCGTGGAATCTGCAGGCGGTAAGGATAATAATGTTCTGGAGCTGGCACGGAACCATTCCGGTTCCAACAGCAAGGATTTCATCACCGCAGTGGATGAGAGCAATGTGATCGTGGTGAAGGAATTTGCCGAGACCGATACCGGCAAGGAGATCGAGAAGGCCGCCAGAGCACTGGAAGCTGCGCTCCTCAGGGAAGGTATCCGGGAGGTACGCATTGCCTACGGTACCATCGTGCATGAGATCAAGGAAGTCAGCCGTTCTTATAAGGAAGCCAAGATGGCACTGGATGTCGGCAAAATCTTCTTCGACGAAAGAGATATCATCGCATACAGCGAGCTGGGTATCGGCCGTCTGATCTATCAGCTGCCGATTCCTCTGTGCAAAATGTTCATCCGCGAGATCTTCGGCGGCAAGAGTCCGGACGATTTCGACGAAGAGACACTGACGACGATCTACAAATTTTTTGAGAACAGCCTGAATGTATCCGAGACCTCCAGACAGCTGTTCATTCACAGAAATACACTGGTATATCGACTGGATAAGCTGCAGAAGAGTACCGGGCTGGATCTGCGCGTATTTGAGGATGCCATCACCTTCAAGATCGCACTGATGGTCGTAAAATATATGAAATACATGGAAACGTACGAGTATTGATTTCTTGCAGAGCCATGAAATAACGGAAAATGTACGTCGAATGCTTGCATTCGTAAGAACATTTGACGTTATTTCTTTGGTGAGAAAGCCTCAATGAGCAAAAGAAAAGCTCCGTAGGAGCGATTTTGCGAATGAGGCTCTGTAAGAAATCAATATGATGACAAGGCAGTAGAAAGGCAAGATATAAATGGCAAACAAAGAAGCACAAAGGCTGAAAAGAGAACGTATTATTGAGGAAAATGGCATCATTTTCCTGGACAATGTGAGTAAATCTTATTCTACCGGTTCTCCGGCGCTGAACGGCGTGACACTGAGCATCGGAAGAGGAGAATTTGTTTTTATTGTAGGTGACAGCGGATCAGGTAAATCCACGTTGATCAAATTACTGCTGCGGGAGCTTACAGCGACCAGCGGCAGTGTTTATGTTATGGGAAATGATCTTGCAAAATTAAGACACAGACAGATTCCCAGATTCCGTCGTAACCTGGGCGTGGTGTTCCAGGACTTCCGACTGTTAAATGATCGTAATGTCTATGAAAACGTTGCATTTGCGCAGCGTATCGTAGAGACTCCTGTCAGCGAGATCCGCAAAAATGTGCCTGCGATCCTGGCGACCGTAGGCCTTGCCGGCAAATATAAGGCGAAGACCAAACAGCTCTCCGGAGGTGAACAGCAGCGTGTGGCACTGGCGAGAGCACTGGTGAACAATCCTTACGTTCTTTTGGCGGATGAGCCTACAGGTAACCTGGATCCCAACAATTCCTGGGAGATCATGAAGCTGCTGGAGGAGATCAATGAGAGCGGTACCACGGTAGTCGTGGTAACCCATAACCGCGAAATCGTCAATGCAATGCAGAAACGAGTGATCACCATGAAAAAAGGCGTGATTATCAGCGACGAAGAGAAGGGCGGGTATATTGATGAAGATTAGTACATTTTTATATACGATTAAGCAGGGATTTGCCAATATTTTCCGGAATAAATGGTACTCCCTGGCTTCTATTGCGACAATTTCAGCGTGTCTGTTTTTGTTTGGATTGTTCTACTCCATTGTAGCTAACTTCCAGAACATTCTGAAGACGGCAGAGGAAGGCGTGTCTGTAACCGTATTTTTCCATAGTGAAATGGACAACTGTGAGAGCCATGAAGACGGTCAGATTCCTACCGAACAGCGGCTGCAGGAGATCGGTCAGGAGATCGCCAAACGTACGGAGGTATCTGACGTACAGTTCAAGTCCGCAGACGATGCATGGGCTACTTTCGGACCGGATTATTTCGGAGATGATTATGCGGAAGGATTCCCGGAGAACCCGCTGGCGGGTGAAGATACCTACGAGATCTTCTTAAGTGACGTATCCATGCAGGATGCACTGGTGACCTGGCTGCAGTCATTGCCGGAGGTTCGTAAGGTCAATTACTCTGAGATGACCGCCAATACGTTAAGCGGATTGAATCTGCTGATCGCTTACGTATCCATGGGCATTATCGTGATCCTGCTGGCTGTCAGCATTTTCCTGATCAGCAACACGGTAGCCATCGGTATCTCTGTGAGATCGGAAGAGATCAACATTATGAAATATATCGGTGCCACGGATTTCTTCGTCCGTGCGCCCTTCGTGCTGGAGGGTATGCTGATCGGACTGATCGGCGCAGCGGTACCTTTGGGATTAATTTATTCCCTGTATAATTACGCATTGAATTATGTAGTGAACCGCTTTATGGTGCTCAGCGGTTTCCTGAATTTCCTGTCGGTAGATGAAGTGTTCCACTTCCTGACCCCGGTATCTCTGGGTGTTGGTGTGGGCATCGGTTTCCTGGGAAGTATTTCCACAGTCCGGAAGCATCTGCACGTATAGGCGTAACATAAGAGTAAGTAACCCGGAACTTTTACGTCATGATGTATGTGGATAGTATATTCGCATACATCATGATTACTTTATACCGAGATATGATAAACCGGCAATATGCGGATATTGGGTCAATCTGTAGGCAGCATGCATAGACGCGGGTGAAGAATGGAGACATGATAAATTGAATAATAAGAAAAATGGCTTCCTGTGCCTGGCACTGTGTCTGATACTGACCGTTTCCTTTGCAGCCTACGGTCTGCAGGTGAATGCCACAAGCATGTCCTCCATTACCTCGGACAGCATCCGGGAGAAACAGGATCAGATCAGTCAGGCGCAAAAAGAACGGGAAACGATGAAAAGCAATCTGAGCAATCTGGAACAGATCAAAAAGGACCTGGAGACGCAGAAGAGTAACCTGAAGAACTATGTGGCGCAGCTAGACCAGAATCTGAGCGAAATCGAACAGAATATTGCGGAACTAAAGAGCAAGATCACTGCCAAAGAGGAGGAGATCACGCAGACCCAGGCACAACTGGATGCGGCACTGGAGCAGGAAGAGACCCAGAAAGCTGCCATGATACGCCGCATTAGAATTATGTATGAGAAAGGCGATTCCTATATCCTGGATATGATGCTGAAGGCAGAGAGCTTCAGCGATTTCCTGAACCGGGCAGATTTCATGGATCTGGTGATGGCATATGACAGGCAGCAGTGGAAAGAATATGTGGAGAACCGTAAGTACATTGAACTCTGCAAGGAAGAGCTTGAGACGGAGAAACAGATCCTGGACGAGGCAAAAGCCGGCGTAGAGCAGGAGCAGGCAAATATGGAGGCTCTGATTGCACAGAAGAACCAGGATATTTCCGCTTACGAATCCGATATCAGCAATAAGGAGCAGGCAATCAAGGAATATAAGCAGTCCATCGCGGATCAGGATGCGGAGATTGCAGCGTTGGAGGCTGCCATCGCCGCGGAGAAAAAGAAAATTCTGGAATCCAGCGGTACAGTGCTGACCTATGACGGCGGTGTATTCAAATTCCCGCTGGCGTCCTATACCAGAATATCGGATGATTACGGCAATCGTATTCACCCGACCTTAGGGATCGAGCAGTTTCATAACGGTGTGGATTTCGCAGCACCGAAGGGGACAGCAATCTATGCAGCCTATGACGGTGAGGTGGTGGCTGCCACCTACAGCAGCACCATGGGTAACTACGTAATGATCGACCATGGCGGCGGATTGTACACGATCTACATGCATGCATCGGCATTGTATGTGTCCAAAGGCGATATTGTGGTCCGCGGCGAGACCATCGCGGCAGTAGGCTCCACCGGACGATCCACCGGCAATCATCTGCACTTCAGTGTCAGAAAAGACGGTGCTTATACATCGCCTTGGAACTACTTGTCACAATAGTTCTGCAATCGTAGAGCGCTTGACTGCTTGAAGGCAGAGCGCTATTGCGATTAGCAGAACAAACATACATGAGCAAGTAGGGCGATAGCCCGGAATGCGAATGTATGTAGCATTTCGAGAGTGCAAAGCACGGAGAAATGCGTATTGTGACAAAAAGCTTGGAAATTAAAGGAGAGCATTTATGGAAGAAAATAAGGAATTGGAAAATGTCACTGAGGAGCAGGCAGTTACTCCTCCGGTAGCAAATAACGGCGAGAAGAAGGGGCTGTTTCTCAGCGGCATTATTGTAGGCTTTGCAGCGACCCTCCTGATCGTGGGCGGCATCTTCATCGCATTTCAAATCCACAATATTGTGACGCAGAAGGACGATGTGTCGGCGCAGGTATCCTACGGGGAGGATTCCGCAGTCAATGTCCAGACCATCAAAAAGCTGCAACTGTTGGAGGATACGGTAAAAGAAAATTTTTATTTAAGTGAGGTCACCAACGAACAGTTAGAGGACGGTATGTTCCGTGGACTTATGGAATCACTGGATGATCCCTACTCTGAGTATTATACCGCGGAGGAGCTGAACGCACTGACGGAACAGACCCAGGGAATCTATTACGGCATCGGAGCGTATGTCAGCATGGATTCCGACACGAATCTGCCGAAGATCAGCGGTGTCATCGAAGGTGCTCCGGCAGCAGAGGTGGATCTGAGAGCTAATGATATCATCTATGAAGTGGACGGCGAATCCACCGCAGGCAAGACCCTGACAGAGGCAGTGAACCTGATCCGCGGCGAGGCAGGCACTACCGTGGATCTGACCATCGTCAGACAGGGCGCAGGAGATTACCTGCATGTCACCGTGGAGAGAGCCAAGGTGGAGAGCCCTACCGTAAAATACGAGATGCTGGATGACGGCATGGCATATATTCAGATCGTAGAGTTCGATGATGTGACCATTGACCAGTTCACCGATGCACTGGCTACTGTAAGAGGCTCCGGCATGAAGGGACTGATCCTGGATCTGCGGGGCAATCCCGGCGGAAGCCTGGATGCTGTGGTACGTATTGCAAGAAAGCTTCTTCCGGAGGGAATGATCGTATATACTGAGGATAAGGCGGGCAAGCGCACGGAGTATACCTGCGATGGCAAGACCCCGTTAGAGGTGCCTCTGGTGGTGCTGGTAGATATGAACAGCGCCAGTGCCTCCGAGATCCTGGCAGGTGCGATCCAGGATTACGGCATCGGCACCCTGGTAGGTACCACGACTTTCGGCAAGGGTATCGTACAGCAGATCATGCCGTTTACCGATGGTTCCGCCATCAAGATCACCATCAGTGCTTACTACACGCCCAATGGACGTAATATTCACGGCACCGGTATTGAACCGGATGTAGTATGCGAATTCGACGGAGACGCTTATTACAACAGCGATGACCCGGTAGACAATCAGCTGGAGAAAGCCAAAGAAGTGTTGAAAGACTTAATGCAGTAATTTAACAACCTGTGGGACTGAGTACCCACAGGTTGCCTTTTTAACAGATATCTTTAAGAATTGATGAAGATATGGTACAATAAGAAAATAGGAACCAAAATCATTCGGAAAGGGGAAGGGACCGATGATCAGGAGAAAATACGTTCCGCTGCGTATCGTGCAGCCGGGGATGATGATCGATCAGGCAATCATAGACCGTGCAGGTCGGGTACTGATTGCCAGACGTACCCGACTGGAAGATTTTCATATTGACGCGCTGAAGAAAATGGGGGTAACAGGCATCTATACCTGTGAAGGCAGGGAAGATGTGAAACCGGCAGAGGCAGACAAGACACAGCCGTTGCCGGAACCGTTACAGAAAAAATACGATCAGGTGAAGGTAAAGGATCCTGCCAAGGTACAGATCTCCGAGAGCGTACGGAGCCGTGTGGCACAGGGAGTGCAGTATCTGTATCAGGATACGCAGTCACCGGATTTCACCAATGCTTCCAGGAGCATTACAGATGATCTGTTACGGGCAATCGAAGATAACGATGCCGTGGCGGTGGATATCGGTGCGCTGAAGGTCAGCGACGAGTATACGTTCAAACACAGCGTGGATGTGGCGACCATGTCCATGATCGTGGCACGGAAATACGGACTGGATGACAAGCAGGTCTATGAGATCGGTATAGCGGGGCTGTTACATGATATCGGCAAATCGAAAGTGCCCAATGAGATCCTGAATAAGGCGGCAAGGCTGACCGATGAAGAATTCGCCATTATGAAGCAGCATTCCGTATACGGATACCGTATCCTTCAGCCCAAGGATGACCTGTCCATGGAGATCAAGCTGGGGGTACTGCAGCATCATGAGAAAATGAACGGAAAGGGATACCCTATGGGCGTCACAGGGGACAAGATTGACCTGTTTGCAAGACTGATTTCCGTATCCGACATCTATGATGCGCTGGTGACCGAACGCCCCTATAAGAAGCCGTTTTCACCCAGAGATGCTGTGGAGATGATCATGTCCATGACAGAAGAACTGGACATTACTGTCATGCGCTGCTTTTTGGAGAGCGTCATTCTCTATCCCGTCGGCACAGATGTGGCACTGAGCAACGGCGAGACTGCCCGCGTGGTGGAGAACATTCCCAATGCCGTCCTGCGCCCCAAAGTCCTGGGACTCACCACCGGAAGGGTGTATGACCTCGCCAACGACGTGAAATGTGCGAATATTATTATCTTATAAAATGATG
>CAVJMX010000028.1:0-28674 GCA_963650795.1 Bacteroidales bacterium H4 | reverse complement strand
AGAATAATCTCTATTTTCTGTTTTGTCAATACTATTTTTAGAAAATTTGCAAATCAGCCCAGAAATTCTGCGAGGCATATTGCCAGACAGATCCAGATGGATCTCGTTAATGGCACTGGGAGTAATGCCCTCTCTGCCGTTCTTATGTCCGGCACTGCACAGCAGGAAAATAAAGCATAAAAATGCCAGCATCGTTCCCACACCGCAGACCTCGGGGATCACATTACGATAATCATAGAACTTTTCTGCCCGATAATAGATCAGGGCATATTCATCTTCCTTCGGCAGACTGGGATTCACCGTCAGAGTGACCACGATCCTGAGGTTCCGCGCTTCCAGAGTTTCCTCTTCATAAATATGTGACTCCAGACGATAGGTCAGATCATTGGTCTTATCTACATAATCCTCGTTCGTCCATTGCCATGCCCAACAGGGCAAAGACAAGGGGTGCAGATACAGCATGTTAAAATATAAACAGCTGCATATTATTTGATGTACTTTTTCAGCATTGGTATCAGGATATTCATATCAATCGGCTTTGCCACGAAATCATTCATTCCCACGGAAAGTGCTTTCTGTCTGTCTTCGGCAAAAGCATTGGCTGTCATGGCAACAATCGGAATTTCCGCCTTTAATGAATTCTCCAGTCTTCTGATCTTAAGTGTAGCATCCAGTCCATCCATGACCGGCATCTGGACATCCATCAGCACCAGCTTGTAATATCCCGGCTTTTCTTTTTCAATCATATCCAGACAGATCACACCATTTTCAGCCCGGTCCACAATGAGTTCCTCGCCCTTGAGCAGTTCGATCGCGATCTCGGCATTCAGATCATTATCCTCCACCAGCAGAAGCCTCTTACCGGACAAATCCTTATCAATACTGTGCTCTGAGGCCTGCTTCGGATGACATTCTTCCCTGCTGGCGATCCGGCATGGTATAGTAACGATAAAAGTAGATCCCTCACCCAGACGGCTTTTAATGACTATGGTACCATCCATCAGATCCACAAGATTTTTTACAATTCCCATTCCCAGACCACTGCCTTCGATTCCGCTGACAGTGGAATTGCGCTCTCTGGAGAAATAATCGAATATATGCTGCTGAAATTCCTCTGACATACCGATGCCATCGTCTGTCACAGAGATTTCCATATTGCACCAGCCATCCTTATCATGCGGATACTGATTCAGTCTGCAGGAAATATGGCCGCCTTCTCCTGTATACTTTACCGCATTGCTGAGCAGATTCAGTACAATTTCTGAAATTCTGGAGACATCTATGTAAACATAGGGATATACAATATTCTGGGTTGCCTTCAGCTCCTGATTTTTTTCACCGGCAGCGCTGCGGAACATATCCAGATCTAAATCCAGACCGTTTTTTATCTCCGTAGCAGCCAGCTCCAAGGCTGTTTTATTATTTTCAATTCTTGCAAGTTCAAGTATATTATCCAGAATGGACAGCATTTTTTCACTGCATACGTTGATTTTTTCCATATAATCTTTCAACACCGCCGGCTCGTCAAGATGTGACTTTGCCAGTCTGGCATAACCTATGATAGCATTCATAGGGGTACGGATATCATGGGACATATTGAAAAGAAACGTAGATTTTGCACGGTTAGCCGCCTGTGCTGCATCTGCCGCCTCCTCCAACGCCTGCTTCTGCTCACGGTCCTTCTGCTGTTGCTGACGAAGTATCCATAAGATTCCCAGGCTCAGCATCACGATCATGATGATTGCAACTGTTCCGACAATCACAGAAGTATGATTACTCTTTTTCACCAGTGCATACGCAGACTCCATGTCCATCTCTATGCAGAGTGCACCGATCACCTCACCGGAAGCATCGCTTGCCATGACCGGATAGCAGGCTGTAAAAATATGTCCCCAGGTGGTATCCACAATTTCCCGGGAATATATCGTCTGTCCGTCCAGAGCCTGCTCGATATAGGGTATCATTTCCTCCTCAATATAATCACCGGGATTTCTGAAGTCCTCTGATCCGGGATCCAGTCCGTCTACCAGATATACCAGCTTTCCTTCCTCATTCCTCGCTGCGGTATAAAAATATCGGATTGAATTCAGATGACGTATTTCGTTCAGTCTCGTCTGAAGCTGCACGTATCTCTCCGTATCCATATCCTCTTTATTGCGGATTTGCGTAAAATCGGGTCTGTCAAGCTCATTATTAAGCAGCTTATGTACTGCATCAGCACAGGAGCTGTCACGTTCTACCTCCGACTCCAGCGCATTCTCCGTGTATGCCCTCTGCAAAATAAAAGTATAAGATGCTACCAATAAAACGGCAAGGCAAAAAATCAGAGCTATCACACTGAAATGTATGTGGTTCTTATGTTTCCTATTATTCTCTGTTTCTGTCTTATTCATGAGAATCTCCTGCATTGTAACTCTTTTTTTGTTCCTGCATATGCTGTCTTTGCACCATTTGGGATGCTGCAGTCAGATTATGCAATATTTCAATCAGCACAGATGCATCTAACGGTTTGGAGACATGCGCACTCATGCCTGCCTCTCTTGCACGGATGCGGTCTTCGGTAAATGCATTGGCTGTCATGGCAATGATGGGAATTGTCTTCGCATCCTCTCTATCCATGGATCGGATTGCCACTGTTGCAGCATAACCGTCCATCACAGGCATCATGACATCCATGATAATTGCATCGAAGGTACCGGGTTCTGTGGATGTAAAGAGCTCCACCGCTTCCTGTCCATTCCATGCCTTCGTCACAACAACTCCCTCTGTCTTAAGTACAAATTCTGAAATTTCCATATTCAGCTCGTTGTCCTCGACTAACAGCACCTTACAACCCTTGACAGAGTATTGGAAAGTTTTCTGCTGCTCTTCTGCGGTTTTGGCATTCCTGCCGGTATCCACCCGGAACGGAATCGTTACTACAAATACAGAACCCTTTCCTTCTTCGCTTTCAAAGGTAATCGTTCCGTTCATCTTATCTACCAGCCCTTTAGCGATCGACATGCCCAGACCCGAGCCACCATATTTCGTCTGCACATCTTCATTTTCCTGTGTGAAAGGCTCAAAGATTTTCTTCTGATATTCCTCACTCATGCCGATACCGGTATCTTCACAGACGAACTCCATAAGAGCAATATTCTCTTCCGTGGCAGGCAGTTCTCTGCACCGGATTGTGATAGTACCACCTGTCTTATTGTATTTAACGGCATTGCTCATGATATTCATAAACAGTCTCTTCACATGAGACACGCTGCCGATCAGATATCTGTGGGTAACACCACAGTTTTCCCGGATCAGTGTAATTCCCTGCTCCGATGCCAGCTTCTCAATGACAACACAGACCTCTTCCACAACCTCGCGTAAATCAAAGGGCTGTTCCTCCAGCACGATCTCTCCGGACTCCAGCTTTCCCATATCCAATACTTCATTGACCAGCTCCAGTAACAGATGCGACGCATCCTTGATCTTCGCCCGGCACTCTGCCTGCTTGTCCAGATCATCTGCGTAAAATTCAGCCACCTGGAGCATTCCGCAGATACCGTTGATCGGAGTGCGGATATCATGGCTCATACGCTGCAGGAACTGTGTCTTCGCAGCATTAGCCTCGTCCGCCTTCTTTGCTGCTTCCTCGAGTCCTTTGCGGTATTCCGTCTCGTGCACCAGCTCCTCTCTGCGATGCTTTCTGTCAGAGTTTCCGAGCATTACCCACACAAACGCTGCTACAAATGCATACAGCACCAGGATCATTATGACATTCTGTCCGAGTCCCGAATATACAATGGCATTCGGTGTGTATGTATAGATATAATAATCTCTCTGCTTGACCATGACTCCGCAGCTATGCAATTTCGGAATATGCACCATACGATTGCTGTCCGCAGCTGCCTTCAGAGCCTGTACAGTTACATTGTCTTCCGTATTCTGTCCGATCAGTTCCTCATTATTACAGGCAATTATCTGTCCCTCGTCCGCAATCATGATGGTACCGTCCGTAGCAGTCTGATATCCCTCCAGCAGACTCTGCAGTGTCAGGGAATAGGTCTGTGCACATTCCGGTGCAATATAATAATAAGTGACCACCATGCCGGGAGCATCGGTTCTGGAGGTTGCTGCCATATTAATATATCCTCCGGTGTCCAGATAGATTCTCTGGGTATAGCTTCTGAAAGCATATCCCTCACCGCCAAGTACTGTCCCTCTGCTGTAATTCTGAAGCAGAAGTGTCTCTACCTCCGTATCCTCTGCATATCCACAGACCACGCTGCCATCCTGATCCAGTACCAGAATTCCCTGCAGCCACAGATCTTTGGCATAACGCTTAAGCAATTCCTCATTGATTTCCACATTTATCTCAGTATCACATTTGAGATTGTCCCGTACCTGATTGTTGCTTTCAACAGCCCGAAGCAGTGCCTGGGTCTCTGCACCGTAATTGTAATGGGTATAGGTTGCACACTGCACTTTCATATAATTCGCTGTCTTCAGCATCCGTTCTTCTGCCTGTTTCTCATAAAGCCTGACAAACCCCAAAATAGAAATTCCACAGACTGCGATTCCGATCAGTGCGGCTGCGCAGACATATTTCATACCGAAAGATTTTCTCTTAATACGCAAGCTGATCCACCTCCAGATATTTTTCGGGATTCTCCAGATATTTCCCGATTATTTTTAAAGAGGTTCCATCCAGTCGCATCTCTTCCAGTGTCTTATCAAGTTCTTCACAGATTCCTCTGTTATCGTCCTTTGCAAATGCCACTCCGATACCGACAGTCATCAGATAGTCATCCAGTATCCGGTAGCTGACATTATAATCCTTCATATACTGGAGGATAGATGTCTCATGGGCAGCGATGGCATCCACATAATCCTTTGCAAGGAAAGTATACATCAGCTCTCTTTTCTCCAGGCTGATCAGCTGCCCCACCTCCGGTATCCTCGGGTCTGTATGGTTTAGGAAAATTCCCTCCGGCTTGGTAGTGGACTGTACTGCAATTCTTCTGCCTTCCAGATCAGCCAGTGTATGAATATCACTGTCCTCCTTCACTGCCACGACCTGATTGCTCACCATATAGGAGCCCGCCCAGTTATAGTCCAAAAGCCGCCCTTCCATGGAGAAGCATGCCATAATGCAGTCGATGCTTCCGTCCTCTACCAGTTCCTTCTTCCGTTCCCAGTCAATATAGACAAACTCTGCATCATATCCCATCCTGCGGAATGCTTCCGTTGCCAGCTCCACATCGATACCGGTAGCTGCCCCGTCTTCATCCAGATAATTATACGGCGGATAGGAATCGCCTCCCACCTTTATGACCGGAAGCTCCTGTCCTTTTTCTGCGGTACTCTCTGAAGCGCAGCCTGTCGCTGTACAGACTGTAAGCACCGCTACCATCATACAGATAATGGCTCTATTCCACATTTTACTCATTTGGTATTTCTCCTCTGTTTTTTCCCACATGCCTCCGAATAGCACGCAGCAGTTCCTCCTCCTGGAGCGGCTTGGTCAGATGCTCCGTCATTCCGGCTCTTCTGCTCTGCTCAATATCATCCTGAAAGGCATTGGCTGTCATGGCAAACACAGGAATTGCAGCTGCGTCCTCACGCTCCAGTGCCCTAAGCTCTCTCGTGGCAGTCAGTCCATCCATGACTGGCATCATGACATCCATCAGGATCAGATCAAATTCTCCCGGCTGCGACCCGGCGAACAGATTCACTGCTTCCTGCCCATTCCATGCCGGAGTTACCCTGAGTCCGTTATTTTCCAGCATAAACTGTGCGATCTCCATGTTCAGCTCATTATCCTCGACTAACAGCACATGGATGCCCTCCAGACTGCTATCCTCCTGCTGTTCTTTCTCTGCCACATGCTCTGTGTCAATTTCAAAGGTCTGTGTCAGCGTAAATGTAGTACCCTCTCCCAGTCTGCTCTCCATGTCGAGATGTCCTCCCATCAGCTCCACAAGCTGCTTGGTAATGGCAAGTCCCAGCCCGGTGCCGGTAAACGTGGTTCTGGCTCCGGAATCCTCCTGGGAGAAGGCTTCAAAGGCATGCTTCTGGAATTGTCTGCTCATTCCACGCCCGGTATCCTTACAGACCAATTCATAGGTTGCAAAGCCATCCTGCACAGCCACTTCCCGGCAGCTTAACAGAATCCTGCCTCCCGGCACATTGTACTTTGTTGCATTGCCGGTAATATTCTGCAGAACCTGACGCAGATGAAGGGGACTGCCCAGCAGATACCTGTGTGGGGCGTCAAAGGCTTCCACCTGCACAGCCACAGAATATTCCTGGGCGTTCACCTGTGTGACCGACTTCAGCTCCTGCAGCAGCCTGCGCATGTCAAAAGCTCTGTGCTCCAGCACTACCTTCCCTGATTCCAGCTTATTCATATCCAGAATATTGTTCACCAGCTCCAGAAGGAACTGCGATGCATCCTTAATCTTCGCACGACACTCTGTCTGCTTCTCCAGATCCTCCGGATAATGATTTGCAATATTCAAAATACCGATAATCCCGTTGATGGGCGTACGGATGTCATGACTCATCCTGCGCAGGAAATCGGTCTTCGCCAGATTCGCCTTTCTGGCGTCTTCAGCACTCAACAGCATCTGTCTCTGGTACTCAAGCTCCTTCGTCTTCTGACCGGTGATGACCCTGACTGCATATAATACATGGGTAACCCGTCCTGTCTCATCTCTCTTTTTAACAATAAAACGTGCCAGACACCATTCCCCGGAGGTTGCCTTGTATTCCTCGGCTATACTCTCTCCGCTTCCCAGTCTGTCGGAGAGTGTTGTAACATCCAGGAACCTCTTCATGCTGCTTTGATATTCCGGCGCTATATTTTTCTTCCTTGCTTCCTCAAAGGTCTCACGTATATTACCGCTTTTGCCGGTGAGCTCATGCATCTGCGTACCCGCGGAAACCTCTTCATAGATCCCCTCTGTCAGATCCATCCGGTAGATCATATAGTAGATTTTGCTGATGGCACCAATGATCTCATTATTCAGCTCCGCCCGGTTTAATGCCTCCTCAAGCTCACGGTTCCTGTCCTCCAGCTGTTGTCTGCTCAATCTGAGCAGCTCCTCCTGATTGTTCAGGAAAATGAAAATCATGGTTACCGTAAGTCCGATACTGGAGCCCGGGAACTGCATGATAAAAACCTGGAACCAGGTGCCCAGCATGATTGGTAAGATATACATAAAAGACGCATGAAGCTGCTTTTTCCTCTCTGCATCGTTATGTTTCCATGATCTTATAAGAATCAACAGCAGAGACAGTTCTGTATAACCGTTCGCCAACACGACAAAAAACACTCCGTATAACGGTCCGCGGGAATAAATCCCGTTTCCGTCTACTGCAAACACCCAGCCTGTCCAATATGATGTCAAAATCAGAATCCCGTTCAGAATAATCGGCACTCTGCATAATATTACGACAGCCCTGTTTCTCTCTGTGTCTCCGGCATACATTCTCTCCACATATTCAAACAAATAATAGGCTGCAAAAGCAAAGGAAAAATCGAACACTGCATTCAGGCTGAAATTCAATATTCTATTCCCGGAGTCTCCTATTACCACGCAGAGGGCGTCTGATAAAAGACACACCACACACGCAACCAGCATTACCAGTATCCACCTGTGCCTTTTGCCAAAGCCCTCCGTGCCGGACAGTCTTTTTACCAGAAATATATCCACCGCCAGCATACACAGCACCGTCATTACGTAACCACCGCTCAATATCGTATTATACATAGATTATGTTCCTATTCTTTTTGCTACCCACAGTTATACAGCGCCCCGTTATTTTCTGCTGCCGGAATGCTCCTTCAACTCTTCCAGCGCATCCTTAAACTTCTCAGAACTCATAGTCGGGTTGGAACGAATCATATCCCGCTGGAAGAAGTCCCTTAGGCTGCTGACACTTTCTCTGTCCGCCAGGCTTCTTATATACTTCTGCTTCAGCTCCATCACCTCGTTCTTCACACTCTCCACATATTTTCCCGGAGATTTCTGTGCGGAGGTACGAATGCTTTCCAGCTTCTCCTCGATACTGGACTTCAGATCCTCCATCCGGGTTGTAATACCACCGGTAATATCTTCCTTTTTCTGTGCCAGGCTTTCGCTGATACCTTCCCTGCGGTTCTCCATTTCTTCGCCGGTCACAGCAATGATGACATCCAGACGCTTCTGGATACGAAGCATTTCTTCTTTTGCCTTCTCCATCTTCTCCAGTACATCCCGCAGATCCAGAGCTGCCTTGAAGGATAAAGCAAAATCCGCACCGATCAATGCCGTCAGCACCAGCGTCAACGGAGTGAGAATGCTGTCCGGAACAGATAATACGAGCTGTTCTATGGGTTTGTGGATATACTCTGTCATCAGGATTGTAAGGATTCCCCATGCCAGTGACGAACCCAGACAGATATGTCCCTGAAAATTGAACTTATTCTGGGAATAATCCCAATACCTGACCTTAAACAATGCTTCCATCGTCACACCGGTGACATATTCCAGCACCGTGGCGCCGATACAGCCGGCGACATAGACCAGCAGCAGATTGTCCTGAAATGGCATGGAGACTACCAGCATCATGATGGCTCCGCTGCCATACAACGGCAAAAAGGGACCACGGCAGAAGCCGCGGTTGACTAACTTCCTGCTCTTTAACGATACATAAGTGGATTCAAAGCACCAGCCGAAAAAGCAATAAAAATAAAAGAAAAATAACCACTGAATTGCAGTATAATGATACACTCTATAACCTCCCGGACTTTGCATCTATGAAGCAGCTCTGCCATAGATGCGCATTCATTCTGTAAATACACTCTATAGATACACTTCCGCCTCTATAGAAAGCTTTCCCTTCCTCGTGGCACGAGGCTCCCCGCTTATGCGGAACTTCCCGTAGCCTCTGGCATTCACCACATCTCCCTGTTCCAGGGCTCTGGAATTGTTCTCGCACAGTCTGCCGTTCACGTACACTTTCCCCGCCCGGAACAGTTCCAGGCAGTCACTTCTCGATTTATTATATACTTTGGAAATGACAGCGTCAACACGGGGACTTGCCACCTGGATCGTCTGAAGCAGCGGCTCTTCTTTTGGTACCTCTGCCGCAGCATCTGCCACCTCGCACTTCACATGGGTGTGACGGATCTGTTCCAGATTATCACAGATAAACTCTGCGATAGTATCCTGACAGAATATAAATGCCTCACCCTCTCCCGGCAGAATATCACCGATGGTGCTCCGTTCAATCCCAAGGTTCATCAGTGCTCCCAGGTAATCTCTGTGGGACAGCTTGTCTGCAAATTTTGCAGATAGCGGGCGGATCCGGATACAGCAGATGGGAAAAGGCTGTTCATAGCCCAGCTCCGCTTCACTGCCGAAACGTAAGATCTTCCGCTCTGCCTCTTCCCTGCCGCCGTATAACGTGATTCCGGCATAGTTTACTTCTCGTTCCACCTGCCACAGGGCATCCTGCTCCGCCAGCCCTAAAAATCCGGTAAAGGTATACTGGTTCTGGTTGTAGGATTTGTCTGCCAGCTCGCGGATCCGGTTTTTTAACTGTTGTATTTCTTTTTCATTTTCCACGGACATTCCCGTACATCCTTCCTGTCAGTTGCCACTTTATCCGATGATACGCACCATCGCATTTTATCCGAGTGCCACGTCCAGCATCATCATCAGGGCAAAACCGATGGCGAAGGCGATGGTTCCCAAGTTGGAATGCTCTCCCTCACTGGATTCCGGAATCAGTTCTTCCACTACCACATAGATCATGGCGCCTGCAGCAAAGGCAAGCAAATACGGCAGGATCGGTGTTACGATACTTGCCAGTGCGATGGCAAGAACCGCTCCTACCGGCTCCACGGCTCCAGACAGTACGCCCAGGGCAAAGGATTTTCCTCTCTTATTTCCCTCACTGCGAAGGGGCAGGGAGATAATGGCTCCCTCTGGGAAATTCTGAATGGCTATGCCGATAGCCAGCGTCAGTGCTCCCGCCATCGTAACATTCCCGTCACCGCTCAACACTCCCGCGAAAATAGCACCACATGCCGCGCCCTCGGGGAAATTATGAATCGTTACAGCTAACATCAGCATCGCGGTACGGTTCAGGCTGCTCTTATGACCCTCAGGCTCGTCGCTTCCCACATGCAGATGGGGCACAATACTATCGATGAACAACAAAAAAACAATACCGATCAGGAAACCGATCACTGCGGGAAGAAATGCAAGCTTTCCCTTCTCTTCACACATATCCATTGCCGGTATCAGTAAAGACCACACCGAAGCCGCCACCATGACACCGGCAGCGAATCCGGTAAATATTCTCTGAATATTGCCGCCAATCTGCTTTTTCAGGAAAAAAACACAGGCTGCCCCCGCAGTCGTCCCGAGAAAGGGAATCAGAAGCCCGGCTACAATATTTAAATTCATGAAACACACTCCTTTCTCTGTATTTTATGTCACGAAAAAAGATATGTATCTTGTCTGCTCTAAAATCCCGCCAGGTCATTGCCCATAACAGCGTACAGCAGGAAATTGATGCCGCAGACCAGATGATACGTAAATACGGCGATCTCTCCGAGGACGAAGATGATCTTCCAGCTCTTCCACCACTCCCTGATATGTTTCACCATAACGATCAGTGTCATCAGGAACACGAAAAACATTCCGTGCATATAGCCCCAGGAAAAGTTCGCATGCATCATGCGGAAGCCCTTTTCATAGAAGACTAAGAACATCAACGTACCTGCGAGGTAATTCAGCCATGCAAACCAGTAATACCTGTTCTGTCTGATATTTTTAAAATCAAAGACCAGATTCAGGAACAACACGCCGATGGGCAGTGCCATCCCCATGACAATGCTTAAGGGGATGCTCTTGGAATAATTGCTCCACACTTTTGCAAAGCCGATGGCAATACCGGTCTCTTCTCCCATAGCATTCGTACCGGTGAATATCCCGGCAAATTGATACAACAGCGCAATCCCCGTGGGGATCATAGTCACACACAGGCAAAAGGCATTGCGGAAGCTCTTTCCATGACTTGCAATCAGCTGGATCAGAAGGATCAGCCCGATTAACGGCACCACTACCATCGTATAACTGGGTTTCGTCATGGTGGTCAGCAGTAAGCTTCCTGCAAACAGTATACACTTCTTCCACTGAAAATCCTTCTGATATTCCGACAGCACCTTCACCGTCTCAAAAAAGCAGATAATGGCAAAAGGTCTGGTAGCCAGATACGTAGCATTCCAAAAGGGATTCGGCGTATAGATACCCATGCAGCGATATGCATAATCAAAGCCGAAAAATGCTGTATTCTTGGGAGAATACAGATTTGACAGCAAAAACAGGCTAAAGGTAAGCAGTGTCACAACAATATCCGTCATGACCTGTTTTTTATAAGACAATGCTTCATAATGACTGATTTTTTGGATTTCTCGGTTCATGTAATATTTCGTGATGACTACTGCCGCTAAGTTAAAAAGAGCTGTGGTCACTGCCATAGCTGCCTTCGCTCCAATCAGCCACGCGGAAAGTCGCGCCGTCCAGAATAAGACAGGATACGGAAACTCATAATTCCCCGCAATCCCAGCCACCTTATTCACATAATCCGGCATGTCAGACTGGAATCCGGGCACCTGATAACATTCCATCCAGAACAGATACAGCATGACTCCGGAATATAAAAACAGCAGGAAAAGAAATATTACTTTTCCTGCTGTTGTCTCCCGCAGGCCGCTCTTTATGGGATTTTTTATCATAAAGCAAACCCTTTCTAGTTGAAGCTGATAACGGGATCCTTGGGAGCCTTCACCTTCTCTACACTGATTGCATGGAGCACAGGTCCTTCTCCCTCATAGTCCGCGAAGTATTCTTTTGCCACCTTCGCTGTCACCTTCACCCATTCCTTCTGCTTCAGGTCCTTTATACCCACATACTCACAGGCATAACCTAAAAATGCCATATCCTCCGCACAGCAGGTCATTGCCATACGTCCCGGCACAAAGTAACCGTCGGGATATTCCTCTGGCTTTAATACCATGGCGGTGAACTGGACATTTTTCCCCACATAACGATCCAGATGATCCATGGAATCCAGATACCAGATACCGTAGCCCTGATTATCCAGCACGATAGGATCCTGGTTCAGATCGTAGGGCAGATCCTCCTCGAAGATCTCATCGATCTCTCCGTTGGAATCCTCGAAGATCACATCTGCGGCAGGGTTAACTGCCTTGATATTACGCTTGTATACATTCAGATCCTTAATACCGTCGCAGCGGTTGAAAATGATCATCTCGGACTTACGGATCATCTCTGCCAGCAGAGACTTCATGTTAGTATAATACATGGGGAATGTGGAACCATCGATAGTCGTGATCTGCTGTTCCACCTTCCAGTACCAGGGAAGCTTTATATTCTTGAAATTCCACATACCGTTATATTCGATAATGATACGTGCGGGCTTATACTGCTTCTCCAGCTCGATCAGATGATTCGGATTGAACTCCTCTTCCTCTTCTATCAATACGACATCCGTGCGGCTTTTTTTCAGTAGCGCCGGATCGTATTCGTTCTCACCCTCTTCGCAGAGGATGAGAAGCGTCCTGCCCTTTATCTGGAAATAAGGCTGTCCTAAGGTAAACGTAATAAATTCTGTCTTACCACTCTCCAGAAAACCATTTATGATATAGACTGGTTTCGTCATAATTCATACCTTTCTCTTTCTTATCCTGCTACTTGCAGAATCTGTTTCGGCATCTTACTTACGGAACAGCTCTGCCAGCTTGTCCTCGTCCAGTTTGGAACCGATGACACAGATCTTGCCGGTAACTTCCGGCTTACCGCTTCTGATATCATGCTCTTCGGGAACATAGTCATAATATACCCAGGTTCCGTCGGGAGCGGGCACCATACCCTTGGCACGCAGGATTGCACCATACTCTCCGCTGTCCAGAGCGGTGAGGATCTTCTCGATGTTCTCTGCGCTGTAGGTGTTAGGAGTCTCAATACCCCAGCTGGTGAATACTTCGTCTGCGTGATGGTGATGATGGTGATGCTCATGGTCATGATCGTGGCAGCCGCAGGTGCAGTTCTCGTCATGTTCGTCGTGGTCATGATGATGCTCGTGCTCATGGTCTTCGTCATGATCGTGATGATGGTGATGCTCGTGCTCATGATCATGATCGCAGCATTCATCCTCATCGTGATCGTCATGGATGTGCTCTAACATTTCCTTCATCATGTCTTCCAGCTTATCGGCACCTTCAATCGTCTTCAGTACTTCCTTGCCATCCAGCTGATCCAACGGTGTGGTGATGATAGTAGCCTTATCGTTGTGCTCACGAATCATCTCCACACAGGCATTCAGCTTCGCCTGGTCTACCTTGTCGGTTCTGCTTAAGATAATGGTTCCGGCGTATTCGATCTGATTGCTGAAGAATTCGCCGAAGTTCTTCATATACATCTTGCACTTGGATGCATCTACCACTGCTACCGCACTGTTGATCTCCACATCCAGGTCACCTGCCACGTTCTCCACTGCCTTCAGGACATCGGACAGCTTGCCGACACCGGAGGGCTCGATGAGAATACGCTCGGGAGCATAGGTGCTGATGACTTCCTTCAGGGAAGTACCGAAATCACCTACCAGGGAGCAGCAGATACAGCCGGAGTTCATCTCCTTGATCTCGATGCCTGCCTCTTTTAAGAAGCCGCCGTCGATACCGATCTCACCGAATTCGTTCTCGATCAGAACGGTCTTGTTGCCATCTAATGCTTCCTTTAATAATTTTTTGATCAGGGTGGTCTTACCGGCACCCAGGAAACCGGATACTACATCTATTTTCGTCATTGTGTTTTCCTCCATTCTGGGTCTAATACCCATCTTTCTCATTTTCTATCATATTTCATGGATTGTCAAGCCCTGCTCGTTCCGACTCGATGATACTGTAGGGCACCACCGCTACTTTTCCGTCTTCATCCGCACCGCACAGGATCCCCAAGAATACTCCGTCCTCCGTGAAAGCTCCTCCACCCGACATTCCGGGCTCCATCAGTCCCTGCAATAAGAGCATGTACTGTGAAAAATCCTCCACATAGATCCAGGGTTCTACCACAAAGGCATAGATCGGTTTCGCAGTGGTTCCACCGTACATCCACACATCCTCATAGACTTCCAGGGCATCGAAAGCGTCCCGGTCCGTATCCGCCGGAAGACAGGCTTCCCACGTGCTTTCTGAAAGAAGCGTCTTATCCACCCATACAAAAGCCAGATCGCTGCTTTCCGCTTTCACGGTGCCGGAAGCCTGGGCAACCGTTTCATCGGGAAAAGTCACCCGGATCTCTCCGGTATTATGCTCCAGCACATGTCCCGCTGTCAGAATCAACATCTTGTCTTCCGTTTCCTCGTAGATGATACCGCTGCCCTGCAGGTCACCCGCCCGGATCCCCACCAGCGACTTAAAAATGCGCAGGTCGGTCTCTGTCAGTTTCTGCGGAATCTCCTCCGGTATTTCAAACTCTGTAATATCCGGCAGAATCCCCTCTTCTGTGTAGGCGATGTCTGTCTCTTCCGTCATATTCACATCCTTCGTAGACTTCTCTCCACAGCCTGTGAGCACCAGTGTGCAGCTTATCATACAGCTCATAGTAATAAGAAATTTTCTCATTTAGGATTTTCCTCTCCATCGTCTGTCACTGCCCGCATAACGAAACAACGGACCGCATGATGCAGTCCGCTGTTTCTCGAGAAATGTAAGCAAAAAATAAGCCGAGTTCTGTATATGATGATCATCTATCTAGTACGGCTGTCACCAGCCGCATCAAGCGACCTACCTGAAAGCAGACCGGGCCGGTCTATCGCTCTCTGTTTGGTCTTGCTTCGGATGGGGTTTACATGGCTCCGTCTGTTACCAGCCGGACGGTAGTCTCTTACACTGCCTTTCCACCCTTACCAGCATAAAGCCGGCGGTATATCTCTGTTGCACTAGCCTTGGAGTCACCTCCACCAGACGTTATCTGGCATCCTGCCCTGTGAAGCCCGGACTTTCCTCACCTGCATAAAGCAGCCGCGATCATCTATTTTACTTACACCTGTTCGATTATATCTGTTCCCGGTCAAAAAAGCAAGCAATTTATGCCACCCGGCGTAACTCTGTCACTTTTTCGTTTCTTCCTGTCTGCTTTCTGTTACCCAGTACATTTCCAAGGCTCCGGAGCATCTGACAATATCCTGCGACCGCCATCGGATACATGATCACATAATAGGGGAAAATATAGCGTGCCTTGGCTTCCCATAAAATGCTGAACAAAAATCCGCCGATCAGGGTCACCGCCAGCATATGCTGCAACATATTGCCATCCTTTTTTACAGCAAAACAAAAATAGAGAAACATTCCGAAATACAATAAAAATTGCATCTTATCGCAGATGAGAAAAAGCGGATAAAAAAGTGCTCCCCCCACTGTGATCTTCCCCGCCAGACTGTCCGGATCCGGTCGATATTCCTCTCTGAAATTCGTGGTAAAAAACAGGGACTGGTACAGCGGTTCGTTCCACTGTGATAGTATTTTTTCCCGGAAAAAGTTCCAGGTATACCCCGGGGAACTCAAAAAAGTGTGTAATCTTTCACTGATGTCTTCTTTCGTCCAGGCTGCCACAATACCGGCATCCTGTCCCGCTTCTTTGTACAGAGCGAGCGGATAATCATAATACCAGCCGTATCTGCCCTGATTCTCCTGCAGTCCCATGGAGATCCAGGATGTCATCGGGAGTCCTGCGCTTCGTTCATAGCCGGAACGAACCTCATACATTTTATAGATGCCCTGATAGGATAACAGCGGAAGGATCACCGCAAGTCCTGCAAATACAAACGCCCACCGGTCCCTCTGCACGATTCCCCACACTGTCAGTACCAGTGCAAGTGCAATCAGCAGAATCAGGTAATTTTTCCGTACCAGCATTCCTAAAACCGCCACCGGCAGTATGCCGATCAGCCATCCCTTTTTCCTGCGGTTCCCATAGCGCAAAATCATCCATCCCGCTGCCAGGGAACACAGAATGCTTAACAATTCTCCGTATATCCAGCTGGTGTAAAAAACAAGTGGAAAACATGCTGCCATTAACAGGCAGTACAGCACCTGTTCTGCCCACTTTCCGCCCAGTTCTCTCACGGTCAGATAACCTAAAATGACGATTCCGCACAGACAGAGCACATTAAATTTCTGCCACTGATAGAATTCCGTGGAACCCGTGATTTTGAAGAAAAGTTCCAGAATTGCCGTGAATCCCAGCTGGTGCGGATAGATTCCGCAGTAACCATCCGGAAGTATGGAGCCATAATTGCCATCTGCAAAAGACAGTGCTGCCACATAGGCATACAGCTGATCTCCCTCCGGGGGACGCACGATGGCACTGATCCACCAGTGGCCGGCGATGCCCATCCATACGGTCACCACGGTTAATACCCCTATGGATGACCACAGTAAAATTTGGGGTCGATTACTTAACCACCGCCCTGCCAGACGTAGACCCATATATACGAGAAGAACCGCCATCACGAAAAAAAGGTTCTGCCCCATAGAATCTTTGATGTTCACGGGGAACTCCCCCACCGCCGGATCCATGTACTGCGTATAGCGAAGCGCATACCAGGACTGGAATAGGAAAATTCCCGCCCCCGACAGACGCACGACCCACACCGCTATGCTGTTGATGACATTGACCGCCCTCTTCTGTATCATTGGTAACTATCCCTTATACATTGAAACAACTACCTCCAACAAATTCCCTGCACAGGGAATTGTTGGGGAGGCTTTCACTGGTCACGCCCAGGAAATACTCTAAGAACTTTAACAGTCGCTGAGCCTCATAATATTCCGGTTCTCCCTTGTCGATCTGGAACAATAACGGCTCTGCAAACTGCTTTAATACCGCCAGTTCATAGATCAGTACGGAATTGAACATGGCATCTGCATCCTCCTGGAAAGGAAAAATGTTCTGTTCCTCTCCCCGGCGCACCGAAGCCCACATGCCGATGGTGTGTCTCGCATCTGCACCTCTTGTTCTGGCATCTCTGACCATACGGCGCAAGAGCCTGCCGTCAGTCGTGGGAATACGGTTATGCTCATCAATGTTAATATTGGTCAGTGCACTGATATAGATCTTGTATTTGCTCTCCTCGGGAAGTGCATAGGAGGTCTTCTCATTCAGCCCGTGGATTCCCTCGATGACCAGAATATCATCCGGTCCAAGCTGTTTGAAATTGCCCTTATACTCCCGCTTTCCGGTCTTGAAATTAAAGGAAGGCAGTTCCACACGCTCGCCGGCTAACAATCTGCACATGTCGTCATTAAACTGCTTCACATCAATAGCTTCCAGGCACTCGAAATTGTAATCTCCGTTTTCATCCCTGGGGGTGAACTCTCTGTTCACAAAATAGTCATCCAGACCGATGGGATGAGGCGTCTTGCCCAAAGTCTTTAACTGAATGGACAGTCTGTGGGAAAAGCTGGTCTTGCCGGAGGAGGACGGTCCTGCAATCATGACGAACTTAACACCGCCTCTGCCTACGATATCCTTGGCAATCTCACCGATCTTGCGCTCCTGCTCCGCTTCCTGTACCAGGATCAGCTCACTTAAGGAACCACGGCAGATCTGATCGTTTAAGTCTCCTACGGTCTCGATGCCGATCTTTTTGCCCCATTCTTCCGATTCCTTCAGTGTCCGGAACAGCTTTTTCTGTTCCACAAAAGGTTTGACATTCGCAGGCTCCTGCTTATCCGGCAACAGGAGCATAAACCCCTCATCATATGCGATGACATCGAACCATTTTACATAGCCTGCATTTGGCAGCATATAACCGTAATAATAATCATAATAGCCATCCATCTCATAGATATTCACAAAAGAGCCTCTGCGGTAACGGAACAGTTTTTCCTTTTCCTTCATGCCTTCTGTATGGAACAGTTCCATGGCACTGTCCAGAGAATAGGATCTTTTTAAGAAAGGTGTTTTTGCCTCCACCAGTTTCTGCATCCTGTTACGGATCTTAACCGCATTGTCCTCTGTCGCAGCGATCTGCCCTCTGGGGGAGATATAAGAGCCGTTGCCCACTGCAAATTCTACTCTGCAGCTATGCACCGCTTCTCTGCCAAAGACATCAAATACTGCTTTTAAAAACAGCATGGTGGCAGAGCGCACATAAGTCTTGTTACCAACATTGTCCTTTAAGGTAAAAAAGGTGACTTCGCAGTCCTTTGTCAGTTTCTTGAATAGTTCTCTGATCTTGCCATCTCTGGCTGCCAGTGCAATCAGATTGTCATATTCCTTCTGGTAATCATCTGCCACATCTTCGTAGGTAGCTCCCTGGGGATATTGCCTCTCTTCACCGTTTATCTTCACCGTGATCATTCTTTTCACCCTGCCCTTCTGTAATCTGTTTTTACAGCTCTTCTTTTTCAGATTCAATGCATTTCCTGACTATTATCATACCACTCCAATGCCCGGGTAAGCAATGCGGTCTCTTCTGCAATCTCCTGTCTGCGCCGCATCGTTTTGGGATTGTCTGCATCCGCTTTTTCCTCCAGCCGCTTTACAATCTGTCCAAGCTGTGCATGCTGCCATTTCAGATAATCCAACAATAGCGGATCCTTACGGGACAGCAGTATCGGTCCAAATGCTTCCGCCAGTCCGGCTTCTGTCTCGTCCGCTTTCCAGGAATCTCTCACCTGTGCCCGCACCGCCTCGTCCGACATCTCGCCCAGCCAGTGCACCTTCATCAGAAAATAATATTTTCCTTCTTCACAGATGATATTCTCATCTGTCAGAAGATATCCCTCTTTCCTCAGAAACCTTCTGAAATGCGGGATTTCCGACTGGGGCTGTAAGATCAGTTCTCTAAACCCTCTTGCCTGTTCTCTTCCTTCGGTAAGAATCTTCTCCATGAGAGGTCCGCCCATACCGGCACAGATCATCCCGGCAGCCTCTCCGGTATTCAGGCTGTGCAGACCGTCCGAAAGTCTTGTCTCTATCCTGTCTGTCAGTCCGTACTCTCTGATATGCTCCCTGGCATGTTCTAACGGACCGGACCGTACATCCATGGCGATCACCCGAGGAGAAATGCCCTTCTGCACCAGATAGACAGATACAAAACCATGGTCACACCCCACATCTGTTATCACAGTGCCGGGAGTGACCATGTCTGTTAATGCCTGCATTCGATTGGATAATATAACCTCCGCCATTAATCCAGATAATCCTTCAGCTTGCGGCTGCGGCTGGGATGACGTAATTTTCTCAGTGCTTTTGCTTCGATCTGACGAATACGCTCACGGGTAACGTTGAATTCCTTACCTACTTCCTCCAGGGTGCGGGCACGTCCATCATCCAGACCGAAACGAAGTCTTAATACTTTCTGCTCTCTCTCGGTCAGAGTACCCAGTACCTCCACCAGCTGTTCCTTTAACAGGGTAAATGCCGCTGCATCGGAAGGAACGGGCACATTATCGTCCTGGATAAAGTCACCTAAATGGCTGTCTTCCTCTTCACCGATAGGGGTCTCTAAGGATACCGGCTCCTGGCTGATCTTTAAGATCTCTCGCACTCTGTCTACCGGCATGTTCATCTCTGCTGCGATCTCTTCGGGGGTCGGTTCTCTTCCTAACTCCTGCAGCAGCTGTCTGCTCACGCGGATCAATTTGTTGATGGTCTCTACCATATGCACGGGGATACGGATGGTTCTCGCCTGGTCAGCGATAGCTCTGGTGATGGCCTGGCGGATCCACCATGTTGCATAGGTGGAGAACTTATATCCTTTACGATAATCGAATTTCTCTACTGCTTTGATCAGACCTAAGTTACCTTCCTGGATCAGATCAAGGAACAGCATTCCACGACCCACATATCTCTTGGCAATGCTTACTACCAGACGTAAGTTGGCTTCCGCCAGACGCTTTTTCGCCTCCTGGTCGCCTTCTTCCATTCTCTGTGCCAGTTCGATCTCTTCCTCAGCGCTTAACAGAGGAACCTTACCGATCTCCTTCAGATACATACGAACGGGGTCCTCAATGCTGACACCTTCCGGTACGGACAGGTCGATGTTCTCCACATCCACTTCGTCCTCATCGGTCAGAATGATCTCCTCGTCATCCACATCATCGTCATCGGTAATCCGCAATACATCTACGTTGTTCTGGTCCAGATACTCCAGAACCTTCTCCATCTGTTCCTCTTCCAGAGGCATGTCCGCGAAGAAGTCACTGATTTCCTGATACTCCAGCACATTCTTTTTCTTTTTCGCCATATTCAGGAGCTCTTTTATCTTCTCCGCAAATTTTGCCTGTGTGTTTTCATCCATTTTCGTGGTTCCATCCTTTCATTGCCATTATTTATAGCCATATTTCGTATTTTTTATAACTATTCGGAAGCATAAATCCCATTATTCCAGGGAAATATGGGTCCTCTGTAATTCTTCCAGTGCTTTTTTGCCCTTCACAGCCTGCATGACCGCATTGACATCACTTCCCAGATTCGCCATGTAATACTGGTAGCTGTTGCGTTTGACGGACAGCAGTATATCATGAAAAGCTCTTTCTCTCTCCTGTCTGGTGGACAATTCGGGAAGCGTGGTATGGAAAAGCTCCGCTGCCTGCCGCTGCTCCTCTTCATCCTCAAACATGCTGATGATTCCCGCCGGCTGGAACTGTCCGCTGTCTAATTCCGCGAACATCCGCTCCGCCACCTTCCGGTACAATTCCTCGGTAAAATCCTCCGGGGCAATGTATTTCCGTACAATGGTATACAGGGAAGGATCATCGCTGATCCAGGTGATCAGAAGTCTCTGGGCTCTCCGCCCGTTCTCTGCCGGATCGCTCTTATTCTGTACACCGCTTCTGGGTCGCTGTACCGGCTTGGCTAATCCCGTCTGGGAAGCGTATCCTATCACCATCTTCCTGAGGTCATCCGGGCGGATCATGTATTTCTCGGCGATCGCCTGCAGGTAATTCTCCCGTTCCAGATCTTCCGAGAATTCACACAGCTTCTGTGCGATCTCCCGATGGAACTTCGTCCGCTGCTCCGGGTCGCTCTGATCGTATTGTTCACTTAAGATACGGATCTCAAAATAAAAACTGTTCTCCGCCTGATCAATACGTTCCTGAAAAGCTTCTTTGCCCAGGTTCTTGATAAATTCATCAGGATCCTTGTAAGGACGCATGTTGATGACCTTACCGGCAAGTCCCGCTTCTCTTAAGATGCCGATGCCCCGGAGCGCTGCCTTGGTTCCGGCGCCGTCACTGTCGTAAGCTAACAGGATATTTTCTGCATAGCGGTGTAACAGATTTGCCTGCTCCACCGTAAATGCCGTTCCGAGCGATGCCACCGCCTGGGTAAATCCCGCCTGGTGCATGGCGATCACATCCATATAGCCCTCACACAGGATAATATTGCCCGTCCGGGCAGTCCTTGCGAAATTCAGTCCGTAGAGATTCCGCCTCTTATCGAAGATCATGGTCTCCGGGGAGTTCAGGTATTTCGGTTCTCCGTCGCCCATGACTCTGCCACCGAAGCCGATGACTCTGTGGTTAATGTCCTGTATTGGGAACATGACACGGTTCCAGAACTGACTGCGCAGTCCCCGCTGTTCCGAGAACATTGCCAGTCCGGAATCCTTGATCTCTTCGTCGGTGAATCCTTTTTTCCGTAGATACTGTACCACCTGCTCGCCGTTTTTCCCGGCATAGCCCAGTCCGAAATGGTGCATGGTCTCGTCGGTGAGCTTCCGCCCCGTCAGATACCGCATTCCCACTTCTCCGCGGGGATCTCTTAACATATAGTAAAAATATTTTGCCGCTTCTTTGTTGACTTCCAGCAGGCGCATGCGCCTGCCGGCTTTTTTCTTCTGTTCCGGTGTCTCCTCCACCTCGGGAAGCTTCACTCCGGCGCGGTCCGCCAAGATCTTGATTGCCTCCGGGAAGGTGTCATTTTCATACTTCATGAGAAACGTATATACGTTCCCACTGGCATGGCATCCGAAGCAATAATACATCTGCTTATTGGAAGACACCGAGAAAGAAGGTGTTTTTTCGTTATGAAAAGGACAGCAGCCCCAATAGTTGCTTCCCTTTTTTTTCAATGAGACATAGCCGGATATCACATCTACGATGTCATTCCTGGCTCTGACTTCTTCTACCAGTTCTTCGGGATAATACACGTTTTTAACTCCTATTTTGTCTTGTGCCTATCGCTGCCAGGACTTGGGTATGTAGATCTCCTCGTATACCGCTATGGCAAAACGATCCGTCATAGCTCCCACATAGTCGCAGACGACCTTCTCTCTGGGTTCTCCCACGGAGAGGAGGTTCAGATACTCTTCCGGCAGATCATCTAAGTTCTTCAGGAAATGCTGGTATAAGGTCTCCATCAGCATTTCTGCTTTTCCTTCTTCGCTTTTCGCCACCGGATTCTTATAAACTCTCTCAAACATGAACTGTCTGATCTTCGTCATGGCTTCCGCCACGGGCTCCGACATCAGTATGTCATCCTTGTCCATGCTGTTGGTCACGATATCATGAATAAAATGATCCAGTCTCTCCGTGGGACTGTTGCCGATCACTTCACAGATCTCCTTCGGCACATCCGCTTCCGTGAGGATTCCGCCGCGGATGGCATCGTCCATATCGTGATGAATATAGGCTATTTTATCGGAAAGTCTGACGATCTTACCTTCCAGAGTATGAGGCTTGCCGATGGTCTGGTGGTTTCTGATACCGTCACGCACCTCGTAGGTCAGGTTTAGTCCCTTGCCGTCCTTCTCCAGGATGTCCACCGTGCGGACACTCTGTTCCGCATGTTCGAAGCCAAACGGGCAGACTCTGTTTAACGCCCGCTCTCCGGCATGTCCGAAAGGCGTGTGTCCCAAGTCATGTCCCAGCGCAATGGCTTCCACCAGGTCCTCGTTCAGCTTTAATGCCTTGGCTATAGTCCTGGCAGTCTGGGATACCTCCAGCGTATGCGTCAGTCTTGTGCGGTAATGATCGCCCTCGGGCGTCAAAAATACCTGCGTCTTATCCTTCAGCCTGCGGAATGCCTTGCAATGGATAATACGGTCTCTGTCTCTCTGGAATACCGGACGGATGTCACACTGTTCCTCCGGTCGCAGACGCCCTTTGGAGTTCACACTCAAGGATGCATACGGACTTAAATAATCCTTTTCCCACTGTTCCAAGCTTTCTCTGATCGTCATAGTTCCTCCTGCCCCTACTTCTAATATTCTGTGCCTGTCCGAAAAATCCTTTTTACGTAAAAAAGTTTTTTATCTGCACACTCTCCAAACAACGGAGAAATATAAGGATCCGTCAGATCCATGTCCGGGGCGTAAGACTTCGTCATGCGGTCGATATACTCCTGCACAAAGGGTCCCGGACGGTCGTTGGGCTCTAAGTATCTCCAGAATACCCCTTTCCCGATTCTTACGATATTTGTAACTATTCAGAGCCTCATTCGCAAAATCGCATCTTCGATGCTTAAATACAACAAAGGCGGCAACCTTCCGGTCACCGCCATGTAATGCAGAAAGAGGGACTTGAACCCTCATGGTATCACTACCACACGGACCTGAACCGTGCGCGTCTGCCAATTCCGCCATTTCTGCGAGCAAAACATATAATACAGTATTTAATTTAAATTGTCAACACCATTTTTAATTTTTATAAAGACGATGCTACAATGCAGAAAGAGGGACTTGAACCCTCATGGTATCACTACCACACGGACCTGAACCGTGCGCGTCTGCCAATTCCGCCATTTCTGCGAGCAAAACATATAATACAGTATTTAATTTAAATTGTCAACACCATTTTTAATTTTTATAAAGACGATGCTACAATGCAGAAAGAGGGACTTGAACCCTCATGGTATCACTACCACACGGACCTGAACCGTGCGCGTCTGCCAATTCCGCCATTTCTGCGAACAAATGTATATTACAACAACCGTCTCCAAATGTCAACATTATTTTTCAAATTATTTGAAATATATATAAAATAATCACGATTTACATATAGGAGCTGAACAAGTTACCTGCATTGTAGAGGCTGGAATATCCTGCGCTTCCGGTATACAGGCTGCTTCTCGTGGAGGCATGATCTGCTGCGAAATTGATCATGGAGCTCTGTGCGGATACACGATATCCGTAAGAACCATTTACCTGGAACAAGCTCTTCACCGTAGACATTTCTGCCTTCATAAAGGTATCCTTGTCCAGAGATAAGGTACCGTCATTTTTCATGGTGATACCGATCTTCGCCAGCTGCCTGCTGTTCGCAAGGGTCGAATTACTCATGGATGTCACACGGTTGCTTACCGTGGTGTCATTCACATCATCCGCTGCCGTCAGCACACTGTTATAATTCTTCACGAAACTGTTCACTGCATTGTAGATGGCACCTGTATCATAGCCCTTGGTAGTACTCTCTACACCGTTCTCATCCATGGTGGTGATATCCTTCTGGGCGAACAGGTCATTTTTGCCGGTAGCTAACAGTGCATCTGCGGATTCCTTCAAAGCATCTGCCGTAGTCTCTACCTTCGCCAGTGCCTTCTTCGCAGTATCTGTCGCGGTATCCTTCTTCGTGATCGTGGAAGCTGCTTTCTTGGATTCCGTATCACTCTTACCGTAGTAAGCCTTCATCAGCTTACCGTAACTGCCGTTCTTAATGCTTGCATAATCTGCCAGCCAGTTACCGCTTGCTGCATTGGATGCCGTAGAGTTCAAACCGGAAAACAGAAATGAATAATTTGTCTTTGCCTGAATATTAATACTCATCACAGTCACCTCCATGTCAACTGTTTTGAATCGGCTTTTCAACCATTAGTCCTTTTATACCAGTTACAGCATACTACGTATTCAGTATTTTTTCAAGCATATGGATCTTTTTATGCCGGTTCCTGTTTTGCTGACAGAACAGATACGAACTCAAAATGCTTATCGATCAGATTGCCAACGATGGCGATTCCTTTTCCCATGGTGAAGGCTGCCAGTACGGTACCAATGCCCAGTCCCAGGATTCTGCCCAGGCAGAAATAAGTCATGCAGGCAGTCACTAACAGACAGGTCACATCGAAGCCGATCTTAATCCGGGAATAAGGCACCTTCGTGATCTCCGCCAGCTCTCTTGGGAACAGGTCGGTCGGAATGATGGGCAGCTTGCAGCGGTTCGACAGTGCAATGCCGAAGCACAACAGTACATAGCTTAATACGAAGTAGAAAATCCGTAAGGGGATATTTAAAGGCAGTCCAGTGATCCACAGTTCATGCACATCCATCATTTTGCCGAAACAGAATCCCACGACAAAACTGAATAAATAAGAGGGAACAAATTTTTTACGCATGATCATCAGCACTGCAATCAAAGCTCCCTGAAAAATATAAGTCCAGGTTCCCAGTGTCAGAACCGGGAACACCTGCTGGAATGCATAGGGCACGCTGGAGATCGCCGAGATACCGGAACCGGACTGCAGCATTAAGATCACACCCATACTGTTGATCAGCACCACGAGAATCAGGGCAAATTCTCCCCGCATTGTTGTTTTCTTACTTTCACTTTCCATCTTTTGTCACGTCACTTTCCTTGCTGTTAACTATTCAAAACAGAAATCATTATAGTTCCGCAACTTTATTTTTTCAATCCTTAATTTGTAGTAACTATTCAGAGCCATGCAAAACTGCAATCTGCGAATGCTTGCATTCAGGCAGATAAGCAGTTTTATATGGCGAAGTAACCCCATTCGCAAAAAGGAAGTCTCGTAGAGACGATTTTGCGAATGGGGTTCTGAATAGTTACAATTTGCATAAAATGATGTCGGGGTCAAAAGCCCCCCCGAAATTTCTCCCGGGAGGCTTTCTTCTCAATTCATACTTCGAACTACATTAACTTTCTGAACAGTGCGGTCAGATCCTCGATGCTTGCATCCTTAGGGTTGCCGGGTGCGCAGGCATCTGCATGTGCGGACTCAGCCAGGAAAGGAAGATCTTCTTCCTTCAGAGCTTCCAGCTTGGAAGGAATACCAACATCCTCGGACAGCTTACGAACAGCATCCACAGCGGCCTTACGATAGGTAGCCTGATCCATCTGATCTACACCTTCTACGCCCATAGCACGGGCGATCTCACGATACTTTTCACCGGTACAGTCAGCATTGTATTCCATAACGATAGGAAGCATCATTGCACAGGCAACACCGTGAGGGGTGTCATAAACTGCGCCCAGGGTATGTGCCATGGAATGAGCAATACCAAGACCTACGTTGGAGAAGCCCATACCTGCAATGTACTGACCGAGAGCCATGCCCTCACGACCTTCCTTGGTGTTAGCTACAGCACCGCGCAGGGACTTGGAAATGATTTCGATGGCTTTCAGATGGAACATATCGGTCATCTCCCATGCTGCCTTGGTGGTGTAACCTTCGATAGCGTGGGTCAGAGCGTCCATACCGGTGGAAGCGGTCAGACCCTTGGGCATGGAGGACATCATTTCAGGATCTACCACTGCGATAATCGGCATATCATGAGGGTCTACGCATACGAACTTACGCTTGCGCTCTACATCGGTGATAACGTAGTTGATGGTAACCTCTGCTGCGGTACCTGCTGTGGTGGGCACTGCAATGATGGGTACGCAGGGCTTCCTGGTAGGTGCTACGCCCTCCAGGCTGCGTACATCTTCAAACTCAGGGTTAGCAATGATAATGCCGATGGCTTTGGAGGTATCCATGGAGGAACCGCCACCGATGGCGATGATATAGTCTGCACCGGATGCCTTGAAAGCAGCCACGCCGTTTTTCACATTGTCAATAGTAGGATTAGCCTTGATATCAGAATAAATTTCATAAGCAAGGCCTTCCTTGTCAAGCAAATCGGTTACCTTTCCGGTCACACCGAACTTGATCAGATCCGGATCGGAACATACGAATGCTTTCTGGAAAGCATGAGCCTTTGCCTCATTTACGATTTCTGCGATTGCTCCGGCACCATGATAGGATGTCTGGTTGAGCATAATTCTGTTTGCCATGATACATAATCTCCTTTCGATTTGAGAACGAATCTTAATGATAATTTTATTCTAACTGCAAGTTCCGCATAAAAAAAGTGACAGTTTGGCTCGACTGTCACTTTTTACAAAAAGTTCATAATGTATACATTTCTTTTGTTAAATTTTAACAAATGATTTTGGTGAATTTTTCTTAACGTAATACACCCAGCTGCTGAAATAATTCCGACACCGGCACCGGAAGCGCACTAACCAACAGTGCCGCCATCTGCTCCGGCGTTCTCTCCTTCGGAGCAAAGATCCATTCCACCGTCATGTCAATAGAGCCTCTGCAATAGAGCCGCAGCGGGAATAAGATATTCTCTTCGGGCTGTCTGCCGGTCTTGCGCTTTATTAGCTGCGTATAGAAATCCAGGATCAGTTCGTAGTCGTGTTCCCGCAGAGAATTGTGGTCGTCCGAGCGGAATGCTCCGGTGAAAAAGACTCTCTCCTTCTGAATGAACTCAAACTTTCTGGTTAAGCCTCCGTATACGGTCAGCCCGTCTCCCATCTGGGCGAAAGATTCCAACAACATTTTGTCAAAATACCAGTTGATCAGATCGTATTTGTCCTGAAAATTCCGATAAAAAGTCTGTCTGGTCACACCACAGGTCTGCACGATCTGCGTCACGGTCATGGCATCGGTGCCGGAAGCCGCCATACACTTTTTCGCTGCTTCCGCCAGACGGTATTTTGTTTTATCTGCTGAAGTTTCTTTTATACTCATGCCTTCTCCTTCGGCTGTCTTACTTTTTCCCGGTTATTCTCCCGGATCCTCTCTGTAAAAATCAGCCTGTTCTCCCTGGGTCTCAAATCCCGCGCTGCGGATACCGCCCAGGTATCCTATAAAAAGAATCAGCGGCACATAGCCTTCCGTCATATCTGTGAAATCCCGCTCCTTCATGTTCTGTGTGGAGGCTCCGTTTCCCTGTCGATGAAAGAATCTGATTACATTTCCGGTAATTCCGCTTCTAAAAAAGCCGCTGCATCTCTGACACAGTCCACGCATTCTCTCTTCACAACACCATCGGTAAGACCTTTGAGTTCCTTGCAGATCACCGTGCCATTCTGCCCTTTGAAGCGGTTGATGATCTTTCTCGTCCCCTGCATTGTCCGCTGGGGATTCTTGTTGATCAGTCCCAGGATATTGACCGCTCCGATGATGGCTCCGCAGGTGGCTTCCGTGCTGCCGCCAATACCTGCCGCAAAGCCCTGGGTGAGATTCTTCGCCGTCTCCTCGTCGATACCCGCCAGATCACAGTACGTGCACGCCACTGCCTGCGCACAATTGTAACCACACATTTTTCTCTCTGCTGCCTGTTCCACTCTTGATTCCATAATTATTGTTCCTTTTCGTTTGTATTTTACGGGGATGTTTATGTTATATGTCTTTTTATTTATTATGATGCCAGGGTCAAAAGGTCTAAAACCACATGAGCCAGCTCTAAGTGGTTGAAGGACCTTAGGCCCCGCCCCGATATGAGCATAAAAGTGGGATGATAATCCCACGATATGCGAATATTGGGTAGGGTGCTATGTGCCAGTGGCACATGTTTAGCACGGACCGAAGCGGAGCG
>CAVJMX010000027.1:0-28725 GCA_963650795.1 Bacteroidales bacterium H4 | reverse complement strand
TTCGGGCATGAAAAAAGCCCGGAAAACCTTGATTTTCCGGGCTTTGTAAGCATTTTCGTAAGAGAAATTATCTCTTGGAGAACTGCGGTGCGCGACGAGCGGCTTTGAGGCCGTACTTCTTTCTTTCCTTCATACGAGGGTCTCTGGTAAGGAATCCAGCCTTCTTCAGAACGGGTCTGAAATCACCGTCTACCTGAAGCAGTGCTCTTGCAATACCGTGTCTGATCGCACCAGCCTGACCGGTGTATCCGCCACCGCGAACGTTAACCAGAACGTCGAACTTCTCAGCAGTCTCAGTAGCTGCCAGAGGCTGACGAACGATAACCTTCAAAGTCTCCAGACCGAAGTACTCATCAATGCTTCTCTTATTGATTGTAATATTACCATTACCGGGTACTAAATATACTCTGGCGATGGATTTCTTTCTTCTACCGGTTCCGTAGTATCTTTCTGTTTTAGCCATGATTTATTTTCCTCCTCTCAGTCCTTTAGAATGTCAGTACTTCAGGCTTCTGAGCTTCATGCTTGTGCTCAGGTCCTGCATATACGTGAAGTTTGGTGAACATCTGTCTTCCTAAAGGTCCCTTGGGAAGCATGCCCTTAACTGCAAGCTCGATTACCTGCTCAGGCTTCTTTTCTAATTTCTCTCTCAGGGTAGCTTCTTTTAAGCCACCAACGTAATCGGAATGATGATAATATACCTTCTGGTCCATCTTCTTACCGGTTACTTTGATCTTCTCAGCATTGATAACGATAACGTTGTCACCGCAGTCGATGTGGGGAGTGAAGATAGGCTTATTCTTGCCTCTCAGCACTTTAGCAACCTCAGATGCCAGACGGCCTAAGGTCATGTCAGTAGCGTCTACTACATACCATTTTCTATCGATTGTAGCTGGACTAGCCATAAATGTTTTCATTATGTTCCCTCCATATTACTTTCGCCGATTCCTGATCGACTTTTTCAGTGTTCCGGTCTGATAGTAATCTGCAGATGTCCGGCTACATTTTACTTCTTCCCAAAACGGTTGAATACTTTATTTCAATGCTTCGTCGGGGCTTTGACTCAGCATATTGAAACACTGTCACAGTCATATATTATATGGCACCAAGCAATTAGTGTCAAGATAATTTTAAAACTTTTTACAGTTCAGTCGTAAAACACAATAACTCAGCATTGCGGATGACGGTCACAAAAACTCATATTTCATCAGCGTCAGTCCATGGGCCGGTGCTGTAGGTCCCGCTGCACTACGGTCTTTTGCTTCGAGGATCGTGAAAATATCCATGGGATCCCGCTTGCCCTGTCCGATATCTAACAGGGTTCCGGCAATGATCCTCACCATATTATATAAGAAACCATTACCGCAGACGCGGATCACCAGATCATTTTCTCCCTGTTCTTCCACTTCCACGGAATAGAGGGTGCGTACGGTGGATTCCACCTGGGCGCCGGTCTGACAGAAGCTTTTGAAATCATGCTCTCCCTCCAGATAAGCCGCCGCTTCCTGCATCCGGTTCACGTCCAGTTCATAATAAGTAAACAGCGAATACAACCGTTTCACCGGCATGGGAAACGGTGCCCGGTAGATCCGGTATTCATAGGTCTTGCGGCTGTCACATCTTCGGGGATGCCAATCCTCCGGCACCTGTTCCGATTTTTGTATCCGGATATCCTCCGGAAGTCTCTGGTTCAGCGCATAGGAAATTTTCTCCGCAGGCATCCGGCTGGTAGTGTCAAACACAGCGATATTCCCCAGTGCATGTACTCCGGAATCTGTCCTGCTGGCACCGATGACCTCGACAGGCTCCCGCAACAGGTCGGTCAGACACCGGTTCAATTCGCTTTCGATGGTGATCCCGTTATTCTGGATCTGCCAGCCGTGATAATTCGTACCGTCGTACGCCACGGTAAGGCGCACACGCTTTTTTTCTTTTTCCGGCAGCGTTGACAGCTGTTCCATTGTCATTTCCGTTCCCACTGTATTTCACCCGCTTTCTATGTTTTTACGGTAAAAACGGTAACCTTCCTACCACAATGCTGATCACCATGTATGCAGCAATACAGCCGTAAGCAATGTAATCTCTCTTATGATAGATCAGCGGTTTCATCTTCGTCCTGCCCTCTCCGCCGCGATAGCATCTGGCCTCCATTGCCATGGCAAGGTCGTTGGCTCTGCGGAATGCGGAGATAAACAGCGGTACTAAAAGGGGCACCATTGCCTTGGCACGTTTGAATATATTGCCGCTCTCGAAATCCGCGCCTCTTGCGATCTGCGCTTTCATGATCTTGTCCGTTTCTTCTAATAATATAGGTATAAAACGAAGTGCAATGGACATCATCATGGCCACTTCATGTACGGGCACCTTGAATACCTTTAAGGGTCCCATCATTTTCTCCATACCGTCCGTCAGATTATTTGGCGTGGTGGTCAGCGTCATCACAGAGGATCCAATGATCAGAAGTGTCAGGCGGATTGCCATGGAAATGGCCATCTTCAGACCTTCCTGCGTGATGGTCAGCTTCCAGATCGTAAGTAACGGTGTTCCCGGTGTCAGAAAAAGATTAAACACCACCGTGATCAGCATGAGCATAACAATGGTCTTCATTCCCTTTACCATGAATTTAAAAGGCACCTTCGACAGACGGATCACCATTCCCAGGAAAAGTGCCGCGATCACATACCCTGCATAATTTTTAAAGAAAAACAGAGAAATGATGAACAGGATCGTACCTCCCAGCTTTACTCTGGGATCCATCCTGTGGATCAGGGATTCTGTCTGATAATATTGTCCTAATGTAATATCTCTAAGCATATTGCTCCTTACTGGGTTTCCGCCCGCTTTCACTTTCCGGGTCGGAACCCGCATCTTACCTCATGCTTCTCTTACGTATTCTTCGATTTCCAGGCTCTGGCAATCTCTTCCGCTGCTTCCTCGATCGTCGTTGCATTCACATCCACATCTGCGCCTCTGGCCTGCAGATCATGCATGATATAGGTGACCTGCGGTGCCGCCAGTCCTACTTCTTCCAATTCTTTGTAGTGTTTGAACACTTCTCTCGGGGTATCGTCATACATGACGCTTCCCTTGTTCATCACAATAATACGGTCTACGTATTCCGCCACATCCTCCATACTGTGGGATACCAGCAGAATCGTAAGCCCTGTCTCGGTCTGCAGCTTTTTGATCTGCTGCAGGATCTCATCTCTTCCCTTAGGATCCAGCCCGGCAGTGGGCTCATCCAGGATCAGCACTTCCGGCTTCATTGCCAGCACTCCGGCGATCGCCACACGACGCTTCTGCCCACCGGACAGTTCAAAGGGTGACTGATAGAAAAGCTCATCCGGCAGTCCTACTTTTTTCAGAGCATCGTATGCACGAAGCTCCACTTCTTTTTTATCAAGTCCCAGATTCTTCGGTCCGAAACAGACATCGCTGAATACATCGATCTCAAACAGCTGATGCTCCGGATACTGGAACACCAGTCCTACCTTGCTGCGGAGCTTCTTCATATCATAATCCTTGTCGTAGATATCTTCTCCGTTAAAATAGATATGTCCGTCGGTAGCACGGATCAATCCGTTCATATGCTGCATCAGCGTGGACTTACCGGAACCGGTATGCCCAATGATACCGATGAACTGTCCATCCGGTATCTTCAGGCAGACATCGTTCAGGGCATGAACTGCCAGCGGTGTATCTGCACCGTATACATAATTCACATGATCTAATATGATAGACATTTTTTCGATCCTTTCCCGGGTACTTTCATTCGCTGCCATCCCCGCCACTATTTCCTGTCGGTCTTTCCATAGCCCAGTGCACTCACCAGCTCTTCTCTTGTCAATATGCCATCCGGCAGCGGAATTCCGCGTTTCTGCAATTCATACGATAGCAACGTTACCTGCGGCACATCCAGCCGTAACTTTTTCAGCTTCTCTACCTGTGAAAAAATCTCACGGGGTGTACCCTGCATGGCGATTTTCCCTTCATCCATGACAAATACCTTGTCCGCATGAATGATTTCTTCCATATAATGGGTGATCAGGATCAGCGTAACGCCTTCCACCTGATTCAATCCACGGACTGCGCGGATGACTTCCTTACGTCCACTGGGATCCAGCATGGCAGTCGGCTCATCCAGTACGATGCATTTGGGATGCATGGCCAGTACTCCGGCAATAGACACTCTCTGCTTCTGCCCACCGGACAGCTTATTCGGTGAATACTTTCGATATTCATACATGCCTACCGCACGTAAGCTCTCTTCCACACGCTGCCAGATCTCCTCCGTGGGGATCCCCATGTTCTCCGGACCAAATCCCACATCTTCTTCCACTACCTGTCCTATGATCTGGTTATCCGGATTCTGAAACACCATGCCGGCTGTCTGACGTACCTTCCAGATGTTGTCCTCATCCTTCGTGTCCATACCATCGACCCAGAGTGTTCCCTCTGTCGGATTTAAGATGGCATTCATATGCTTTGCCAGAGTAGACTTGCCGGAACCGTTATGTCCGAGGATAGCTATGAACTGTCCCTGCTCTATATCAAGAGAAACATCATTCACCGCTCTTGTGATCCCTTCCACATTTCCCTCTTCATCCCGTCGAATATATTCATATACTACATTATTTGCTTTAATGATCTCCATAAATAATCTCCATTCCATATTCGCTTAGTGCCGGAGAATCTGTTATCTTCTGCTTTTGCAAGATATCGTTCCTATTTTACTAGATTATGCACAGATTTACAACACTTAACAGGGAACTGACCCGACTTTTTCGAAATCTCTTGTACTGCTTTCAAAAAACCTTTATAGTTATGCTTGTATCTTTCTACTGTAGAAAATTTCAGAAAATAAAACGAGGAGGCATTCTATGAATCCGATCGATCGCAATAAAATATGGAAGATGGTGGGCATCCTTGCGCTCATCACTATCGTGGCCGGAGGACTGCTAAGGGTATCCCAGCACAGCTCCTACACTCTGGGAGATTATGCAGCGGACAATCCTTTCCTGGCTTATCAGACGGCAGAGCCGTCTCCTACTCCGGAGTCTACACCGGCCGTCGACAATTCCAAAGCAAATACGGCAGAAAACTTGCAGGAAGAATCTTCCATGGCGGAAACTGCTGTTTTGACAGGATATTCACTGAACGGAGAGCTGTTGACCGACCAGCGGACCACACTGTCCGACGGCTTCTATTATGAGCCATTATCCGAAAAATTACAGAGATACATAACAGGTGTTTCTTATCCCGCCACTTTGGATAACTCTGATAGTTCTTCGGAAACACTGTTGAAATCTGTCGAAATCGGCTATGATGATCTGTGCTATGTGCATATAAGACATTATGATTTTGAAGGAAATCCTGCAGAAGGAGAATTGATCTGCAACAAAGCGATCGCACAGGACCTGACAGAGATCTTCTATGAGCTTTATTGTAATGAATATCAGCTGGAAAAGGTGCTTCTGATCGATGAATACGATGGGAACGACCTCGCATCCATGGAGGACAATAATACGTCCTGCTTTAATTACCGCCCGGTAGAGGGAACTTCCTCTCTGTCCAAGCATGCCTTGGGGCTGGCAATCGATATTAACCCTTTTTACAATCCTTATGTTACTTATAATAAGGACGGCAGTGAAAACGTATCTCCCGCAGATGCCGCAGCCTATGCGGACAGAACCGCTTCTTTCCCTTATAAGATCGATGAAAATGATCTGTGTTATCAACTGTTTAAGCAGCATGGCTTCACCTGGGGTGGACACTGGAACTCCTGCAAGGATTACCAGCACTTCCAGAAGGTAGTGGAGTAAGCCGCAAAGCAACTCGGGAATGCAGAGTATCCCCTCGTTGTACGGCTGTCGCCGAATAAGTCTAAAAAAAGACAACCGCTAGTGAATGCAAGCATTCCCTCTCGGTTGTCTCTTTTTATCCTTACTTTGCTCGTAGCTTAAACAAGCTCCAGAACAACAGTCATAGCTGCGTCACCCTTACGCTGACCGATCTTAACGATTCTGGTGTAACCACCCTTACGGGTAGCATACTTGGGAGCATACTCATCGAAGAGCTTTGCAACCAGGTCAACTTCCTTGGTGTTCTTTTTCTTGCCTGCTGCATCAGCGGGAACCTCAACTACGGGGTTCAGAACCTTCAGCATCTGACGACGTGCATGAGATCTGGTAGGCAGATCCTTCTTGATCTCCTTCTCAACTTCGTCGTATACAGTAACGGTAACACCGTTCTCGATCTTAACCAGCTTGCCATCCTTATCACGATGGGACTCAGCCAGAACCTTACCGGTCTCCTTGTCAACGATCTGCTTTACGCGCTTGCCGTCCTTGTCCTTGCGGGCAACCTTGGTGGTAACCTTAACAGTTTCGAAGTTATCCTTCTCTTTTACTGCCAGAGCGATCAGTCCGTCAACGATCTTCTGTACTTCCTTAGCCTTAGCTTCGGTGGTAACGATCTTGCCGTTGTTGATTACTGCAGTTACCTGATTTCTTAATAATGCCTTTCTCTGTGCAGATGTTCTGCCGAGCTTTCTGTACTTTGCCATGATAATTTTCCTTTCTCCATTCATGGTACATCCGGCCATGCACTTTGGACTTACTTACCGAATGCGTTGTTTTTTGCCATTTAGAGATAAACCGCATCCGAACACTTTGGGCTTACCGGATACGGAAATCTAACTTTTTATGTTCAGCCGAATTTAGTTCTCATCGCTGGGGTTCAGCTGTAATCCCAGCTCTTTCAGTTTAGCCAGAACTTCTTCCAAAGATTTACGTCCGAGGTTACGAACCTTCATCATGTCTTCTGAAGTCTTATTGGTTAACTCTTCTACAGTATTGATACCTGCTCTCTTCAAGCAGTTGTAGGAACGAACGGACAGCTCCAGTTCGTCGATACTCATCTCCAGAACCTTTTCCTTCTCATCGTCTTCCTTCTCTACCATAACCTCTGCGGTCTTAGCATTCTCGGACAGGTCGATGAACAGGTTCAGATGCTCACTGAGCACCTTAGCAGCCAGGCTGACTGACTCATCGGGAGCCAGGGTTCCGTTGGTGTATACATCCAATGTAAGCTTGTCGTAATCAGTACTCTGACCTACACGGGTATTTTCTACCGTAACGTTAACTCTCTCTACAGGTGTATAGATAGAATCAATGGCAATTACGCCGATTGGTAAATCTTCGTGTTTGTTCTTGTCGGCACTTACGTAGCCGCGGCCTCTTGTAATGGTCAGCTCCATGTAAAGCTTGGTGTCTTTACCGCTCAGAGTTGCGATTACAAGGTCGGGGTTCAGAATTTCAATATCCTGATCACACTGGATATCAGAAGCTCTTACAACACCTTCGCCTTCAAACTCGATATATGCAGTCTTAGCCTCGTTGGTCTCGCTGTTATTCTTGATTGCAAGGCTCTTGATGTTCATGATGATCTCAGATACATCTTCCTTTACGCCGGGAATAGAACTGAACTCATGAAGAACACCTTCAATTTTGATCTGGCTCACTGCAGCACCGGGCAGGGAAGACAGCATGATTCTTCTCAGGGAGTTGCCCAGAGTAATACCATAGCCTCTTTCCAGGGGTTTTACTACGAATTTACCATACTTTTTGTCTTCTGAAATCTCGCTAACCTCAATATTAGGTCTTTCAAAATCAAACACTGCCAATACCCTCCTTTGCGAACTTTATATGTTGACATGTTCTTACGAACAATATCCCATGGAATAATATTCCACAGGAAATGTTCATTGGGGTTAAATAAAACTTACTTGGAGTACAACTCGACGATAAGCATCTCGTCAACAGGAACATCGATCATCTCTCTGGTAGGCAGATTCTTGATGGTTCCCTTAAAGTTCTCAACATCAGCATCGATCCATTCGGGTACTAATCTTCCAGCAGTTACCTCAAGGATATCCTTGTATCTCTGCATGGACTTAGCGCTCTCTTTGATCTCGATAACATCGCCAGCCTTGATCAGGTAAGAAGGAATGTTTACACACTTACCGTTTACAAGTACATGCTTGTGGTCAACGATCTGTCTTGCTTCTCTTCTGGTTCTTGCAAAGCCCATTCTGAACACTACGTTGTCCAGTCTGCTCTCCAGCATGGTCATGAGGTTTTCACCGGTCATGCCCTTCATTCTATCAGCCTTCTCATAGTAGTTACGGAAAGGCTTCTCCAGAACGCCATAGATGAACTTAGCCTTCTGCTTCTCTCTTAACTGAAGTCCGTACTCAGATACCTTTTTGCCTGCTCTTGCAGAGGTTCTGTTAGACTTCTTGTCATAGCCCAGGTAAGAAGGCTCAAGGCCAAGGGCTCTACATCTTTTCAGTACAGGTACGCGATTTACTGCCATTTTTTTATTTTCCCTTCTTTATACTTCGGAAGTGACTTCCGAGGGTTGTTTACAGTGCCGCAGCGCGGCACTTTCATCCAACTTGTTCTAATGTTACTTCATTAAAAATAAATGTTTCGTCCTGTGACGAATTCTCACTAAACGCGACGACGCTTAGGAGGACGGCATCCATTGTGAGGTACAGGAGTTACATCACAAATGCTTAAGACATCCAGTCCACTTGCAGACAGAGCTCTGATTGCTGCTTCACGTCCTGAACCAGGACCCTTTACGAATACGTCAACGGACTTTAATCCGTGAACAAGAGCAGCCTTTGTTGCTGTTTCAGCAGCCATCTGTGCAGCATATGGAGTAGATTTCTTTGAACCTCTAAAACCAAGACCACCGGCACTTGCCCAGCTAAGAGCATTACCTTCAGCATCAGTTAACGTTACGATTGTATTGTTAAAAGAAGACTGAATATGTGCCTGTCCGCGTTCAACGTTTTTTCTTACACGCTTTTTTGTTACTTTCTTTGCAACTTTTTTAGCCATTTTAAACTAACCTACTTTCTCATTTCCTGGGGATGCTTACATTTGCTTCCCTCTCACAGTTACATTTCGATATCAATTACTTCTTCTTATTTGCCACCGTGCGCTTAGGTCCCTTACGAGTTCTTGCGTTGGTCTTAGTCTTCTGACCACGAACAGGAAGTCCTTTACGATGACGAATACCACGATAGCAGCCGATTTCCTGAAGTCTCTTGATATTCAGAGCGATTTCTCTTCTCAGATCACCTTCTACCATAATGCCAAGCTTCTCGATAGCTTCACTGATCTTCTTTACCTCATCATCGGTAATATCTCTCACTCTGGTATCAGGATTTACACCTGCTTCTGCTAACAGCTTGTCAGCAGTAGGTCTGCCTATTCCATAGATATAGGTCAAACCGATCTCAATTCGTTTTTCTCTAGGTAAGTCTACACCTGCGATACGAGCCATTTACGTTTCCTCCATTTTCCTGCGTAATCTCTTACGCCTTGCGCAACACTTCTGCGCTCACAACTTTCGTTGTGTGTGCGTACGTTTGGTCTGTTAATTGTACGCTCAATAGTTACTAATTGATTGGGGCTCTCACCCAATCGGACACGATCCGATCTTTCCAGTGCTTCGCACTGTAATCAACAAGTAATCTCCCGTAAGCTCTATCCAAATCTATTATGAAAATTGATAATTTTAATAATCAATTCAGCCGCACATAATAACCGGACAAGAACTCACATACCTGATCAAATGACGATCAAGCGGTGATTATCCCTGTCTCTGTTTGTGCTTCGGATTCTCACAGATTACTCTGATGCGTCCTTTTCTCTTGATGATTTTGCACTTTTCGCAAATCGGTTTTACTGATGATCTAACTTTCATGTTAAACCCTCCTTTCAAAAAAGACCGTCTTACATTATAGCATGACGGTCTTTCTTTTGCAAGCGTATTATTACGCTTTTTTCAATATTTTTTTAGTTTTTTCAACTTTTTTGTTGCCTTTTTGCCTGTCTTACGGTCAAAACGATAAAAGCGAGAACCGCAGCGGCTGCAACACTTAAGATTCGGAAGGTAAATCTCGCATGCAGCGCCGAATGATGCTGTACGGCAATGATCCACACGAAGGGGATAGCAGCCACGATCACCATGGGAAGAAGCTGATCAAGCTCTTCTCTCCCTCTGCCCTTAACGATCAGCAGGATAAGCATTCCCACTGCCAGGACAGCCAGAATACCCGCAGCGATTCCCATATAAGCGGGATACTCCTGCAGATTCAGTCCGATGACATAGAAGCCGCCGTTCATACGCGGTCTGCCACCGATTGCCTCGGTCCGTCCGATGATGGACCAGATAGCATCTTTGATCGTACCTGTGTGCAGCGTCAGATCCGCAATGACCCATTTTGCCGCCCACATTCCCGCGTAGCCGATTCCCCAGCTTACGCAGAAACCGATCAGCTTCTTGACATTATTCCACAGCTTATCACTTTCTAATAAGAAGTAACAGCACAGAGGAATTCCTAAAGTGACGATTGGATACGTCAGGAAATCAAAATAAGAAGTCAGGATACCGACGATCAGGAAGAACTCTGCGTAATGCTGCTTTTCATGCAGTCTGTCATGATGCAGCAGCATATATTCCACCGCCAAAAGCGTCAGGATCCAGCATACTGACATCGTTAAAGATACCAGTACCAGCACCGGCTTCATGAACAGAAAGCTTCCCAGTGTCACGACTGCGACGCCTGCATTCTTCTTTCTAATGGCAGTAACCAGTACCCAGATCATCAAAGCAACTTCCACCGCCAGTTCCAGCCATACCACATGCTGCCAGGAAAACAGCAGCAGTAACGGTTTCAGATACAGCAGATACCCATGCCAGTATCTTGCATAGATATGCAGATACATGTTGTTCACATTCTCGTGGGATTCACAGAACGCTTTCAGGGAATCCTCCGGCGTCCATACATCCTCTTCCAGGTCATAGTGATACATCCACATGGCATGCTCGTAGGCGTTCTTATCCGGTAACCGCTCTATGGCATTCTGTACCATAATGGCATCGGTATAGGTCTCTCTGTTCTTCCACAGATACTGGGAAAATGCGTCCTCCGGGATCTCCTCGCCGGTCTTTAACATATCCCCGACACTTTTCTCCACATTCTTACGCATAGGACCCACGGGAAGCAGGAATACCAATACTAAAAGCAGCGTTCCCACTACCGCGCTGACCGCCAGAATGGCAGCAAAGTTACGTATTTTTTTCGCCATAGCTTACTTATCTCTCCAGATAATACGTCCCTTACTCAGATCGTAAGGAGACAGCTCCAGGGTTACCTTATCTCCGGGAAGGATACGGATAAAGTTCTGACGAAGCTTACCACTGATGGTAGCCAGTACTCTGTGTCCGTTCTCCAGTTCTACGCGGAACATGGTATTGGGAAGCTTCTCCACAACGGTTCCTTCGATTTCGATTACATCACTTTTAGACATAAATTTCCTCCATAGCTTTCTACTTTTTGATTCTAGTTCTTATTCATGATTCTCAGAAGCTGTAATAATTCTGCTCTGTCATGATACTCTTTCAGATGGTCTCTGATCTGCTCATCGATCCCATCTTCCTGCCCGTCGGATGCCTGCTGTATCTTTGCAAGCAATCCTGCCGGTGCAGGAAAGTGTATGATCTGAATGTGTTTTTTCTTTTTCTTTTTGGGATTTGTCACACCGCGAAGCCGTCCGTCGCATACAAATACGCTGTCATCCTCTTCTCCGATGATCAGGTACAATCTGCCTTTATCATGTCCGGCTTTTGAAGTTGCAAGTTCTCCTATCATACCGTAAGTCTATCCTTTCTTATGCAATATATTGCAATATATCCTCACGGAATGACCCTTAATACATTGTCAGGATCTCCGGCTCACCGTCCGTGATCAGGATGGTATTCTCATAATGTGCGGACAGGGATCCGTCCTCGGTAACTACCGTCCAGTCGTCATCCAGCCATGCCACATCCGGTCTTCCGATGTTGATCATGGGCTCGATTGCCAGGGTCATACCTGCCTGAAGCTTGATTCCACGTCTGCGCTGTGCAAAGTTGGGGATCTGGGGATCCTCATGCAGGCTGGTGCCGATGCCGTGACCTACCAGATCTCTTACGATACCGTAGCCAAAAGGCTTGATATACGCATCAATGGCATTGGAAATATCATACAGGTGATTGCCTGCCTTTGCCATCTCGATTCCTGCGAAAAAGCTTCCCTTGGTTCGCTCCATCAGAAGTCTCGCCTCTTCACTTACCTGCCCTACCGGGAAAGTACGTGCCATATCGGAATGATATCCTTTGTAGATCAGTCCTGCATCCAGACTTACAATATCACCTTCGTGAAGAATATGATCTTTGTGAGGAATGCCGTGTACGACCTCATCATTCACGGATACACAGATAGATGCCGGATATCCGTTGTAATTTAAGAAGTTGGGAATACAGCCATGAGCACGGATCAGTTTCTCACCCAGGTTGTTAATATCCATGGTGGACACTCCGGGATGCACTGCCTTCTCCATCTGACTGAACACATCTGCCAGAATCTTACAAGATTCTCTCATCAACTCGATCTCACGCTGTGATTTGATAGTTACTGCCATTTTATTCACCTTTCTGTTCCGGACCTTACTGCTGTTTGTCAGGGATCCGGACTTTTCTTAGCCAAGGATTGCTACGATATCCGCAAATACCTCTTTCATATCCTTGGTGCCGTCTACGGTCTTTAATACATTCTTCTTGGTATAGAAATCGATCAGAGGCTGGGTCTGGTCATGATATACCTTCAGACGGTTCAATACGGTCTCAGGCTTATCATCGTCACGCAGTACCAGTTCCTGTCCGCACTTGTCACAGATGCCTTCCTTCTTGGGAGGAATGTGCTCTACATGATAGGTTGCGCCGCAGGACAGGCATGCACGTCTGCCGGACATTCTCTTAACGATATTCTCATCGGGAACATTAACATCGATTGCAAAATCAATGGCATCGCCCAGCTCGGTCAGTGCCTTGTCCAGTACCTCTGCCTGAGGAATGGTTCTGGGGAAGCCGTCCAGTACATAGCCGTTCCTGCAGTCATCCTGTGCAACTCTGTCTAACAGAATCTTCACGGTCAGTTCATCGGGAACCAGCTGTCCCTGATCCATGTATTTCTTCGCTTCCATACCAAGCTCGGTTCCGTTCTTGATATTTGCACGGAAAATATCTCCTGTGGATACATGAGGGATTCCGTACTTCTCAGCGATCATTTTTGCCTGAGTACCTTTACCTGCGCCGGGTGCGCCTAACATGATAATTTTCATCTTTGCTCCTATCTGCCTGCAGCTGCAGGCGCTGTTCTTCTATAGATAAGCTACAAATACAGCCCAACATTTATATTTTAACTTTTATGCGGCTTTTTTGCAATATAAAAATAACCGGATGATTATAAACCATCCGGTTACTGTTATGCTACTAATCTTCCAGGAATCCCTTGTAGTTACGAACGAGCATCTGAGATTCTACCTGCTTCATGGTCTCCAGTACTACGCTTACGATAATGATCAGGCTGGTACCGCCGAAGGATACGCTTGCACCGAACACACCGTTGAAGAAATACGGGATCACAGATACAATGATCAGACCGATCGCTCCGATGAATACGATATAATTCAGAATCTTGTTCAGATAATCGCTGGTAGGCTTACCAGGTCTGATACCGGGGATGAAACCACCCTGCTTCTTCATGTTATCGGCAATCATCAAAGGATTAAATGTAATGGATGTATAGAAGTATGCAAAAAATACAATCAATACAATGTACAGTAAAAGTCCCAGGGAATAAATCGGCTGGCTGGGTTTGCACCAGTAACCGGAATTCAGACCCTTAAGGATCTCTGCCCATACGCCGGTTCCGTTATATCCGATAAAGGAACAGATAATGATGGGGAACTGCATAATGGACTGTGCAAAAATGATGGGGATAACGCCGGAAGTATTTACTTTCAACGGAATGTTGGAAGTCTGTCCGCCGACCATCTTTCTGCCCTGCATTTTCTTGGCATACTGTACCGGAATCTTGCGTACACCATCGTTTAAGATGATAACCATTACCACCATGGCAATAATAATTGCGAAGATGATAACTACTGCAAGAATTGCGGTTGCCGGAGCCTTTCCGAACACAAACTGCTCGAACAGATTGCTCAGATCCTGAGGCAGTCGGGAAATAATATTGATCACCAGTACAATGGAGATACCATTTCCGATACCCTTTTCAGTGATTCGTTCACCCACCCACATCAGGAATGCACTACCTGCAGTAAGTGCTGTGATCGTGGTAATTACATTCAGTGCATTGAACTCGATCAGATAGCCCTGTCTGCCAAAACCGATTGCCATTGCTGTGGACTGGATCAATGCGAGTGCTATAGTAACGTATCTGGTGATAGCGACCATTTTCTTACGGCCGTCCTCACCGTCACGCTGCATTTCTTCCAGCTTGGGAATAGCAATTGTAAGCAGCTGCATGATAATGGAAGATGTAATATAAGGGTTGATGTTCAATGCCAAAATAGACATGTTCAGGAAAGAACCGCCCGTAATGGCATCAAAGAAACTGAACGCACCGCCTGTCTGCTGGGCAAACCATTGAGAAAAGAAATTCGTGTCCACCCCGGGTACAGGAAGCTGTGATCCAATACGGATCACAACTAACATTCCCAGTGTAAAAAGAATCTTCTGTCTGATTTCTTTGATTTTAAATGCGTTTTTCAGTGTTGTAAGCATTACATCACCTCAGCAGTTCCACCAAGAGCCTCGATTTTTTCTTTTGCAGATGCGCTGAAAGCATCTACCTTTACATCAAGCTTTTTGGTAAGTTCTCCGTTTCCAAGGATCTTTACTCCATCTCTGGGGTTCTTAATGATTCCTGCTTCTACTAATGCGTTTACGTCAACGGTAGCGCCGTTGTCAAAGCACTCCAGAGCACTTACATTGATAGCAACGATTTCCTTAGTGTTTCTGTTAGTGAAACCTCTCTTAGGAATACGTCTGTATAAAGGCATCTGACCACCTTCAAAACCAGGTCTGGGAGCTCCGGAACGAGCCTTCTGTCCCTTATGACCCTTACCTGCGGTCTTGCCATTTCCTGAACCGTGTCCACGGCCTCTTCTAAAATTATCACTGTGTTTGGAACCCTCTGCAGGTCTTAAATTGGATAATTCCATTCCTAACACCTCCTTATCTGATTATGCTTCTTCTACCTTGATCAAATGATTCACCTGACGGATCTGTCCTCTTGTTGCATCATTATCAGGCAGTACTACGGACTTACCGATCTTACGCAGTCCCATAGACTCCACGATTGCTTTATTCTTCGGCACAGCGCCGATGGTGGACTTTACCAGAGTGATCTTTAACTTCTTGTCTGCCATACTCTACTCCTTTCTGTTGGCTCTGTCAACTTAACGGGAAGATCCGGCTTACGCCAGAACCTCCTCAACAGACTTTCCACGATTCTTTGCTACTTCTTCGGGAGCCTTGATCTGGCTTAAACCGGAGATGGTTGCAAGAACAACGTTCTGCTTATTGTTGGAGCCAAGAGACTTGGTACGGATATTCTTGATACCTGCAAGCTCACAAACGACACGAGCGGGACCACCAGCGATGATACCGGTACCTTCGGGAGCCTTCTTCAGTAAAACGTTAGCAGAACCATACTTACCGATGAAATCATGGGTGATGGAATTATTTTCATCCAGGTTGATCTCTACGATGTGCTTTACAGCGTCTTCCTTACCCTTACGGATAGCTTCGGGAATTTCTACAGCCTTTCCCAGACCAGCGCCTACATGACCGTTGCCGTCGCCGACTACTACCAGAGCGGTGAATCTCATGTTACGACCACCCTTAACGGTCTTGGTTACACGCTTGATGGTAACAACTTTATCATTTAACTCTAACTGGCTTGCATCTATGATTGTGTGTTTCATGGTGTATTCCTCTTTCCTTTCCTAGAATTCCAGGCCAGCTTCTCTGGCTGCATCGGCTAAAGCTGCTACTTTACCCTGATAAATGAAACCGCCACGGTCGAAAACAACTTCCTTGATACCTTTTTCGATTGCTCTCTTAGCGATAACAGTTCCAAGATATGCTGCTGCATCAACGTTATTGGTCTTCTCCAGCTCTGCCTTGATCTCTTTCTCAAGAGTGGATGCAGATACTAAAGTGTTACCAACTGTATCGTCGATAATTTGAGCATACATATGATTATTGCTTCTGAACACTGCAAGACGAGGTCTTTCAGCAGTGCCGCTGAAGCGGTTACGAATTTTCATGTGCTTTTTCGCACGTACTAACTGTCTGGACTCTTTACTAACCATCTTCATACTCTCCTTATCTATTATTTCTTACCAGTCTTACCAACTTTACGTCTGATGGTCTCATCGGCATACTTGATACCCTTGCCCTTATAAGGCTCAGGTCTTCTCTTGTCGCGGATCTCAGCAGCGTACTGGCCAACTTTTTCTTTGTCGATACCCTTAACGATGATCACGTTCTGGCCTTCTACTACAGCTTCCAGACCTTCCGGATCGATCATCTCTACGGGATGAGAGTAACCAAGGTTCAGGGTCAGCTTATTGCCGGACTTAGCAGCTCTGTAACCAACACCATTTACTTCCAGCTTCTTCTCGTAGCCTTCGGTAACACCTACTACCATGTTGTGGATCAGAGTTCTGGTCAGACCGTGAAGAGACTTCATCTTCTTCAGATCGTTGGGTCTGCTTACGAGAACTTCTGCTCCTTCTACTTTAATTTCCATCTCAGAGGGTAATACTCTTACCAGAGTACCCTTGGGACCTTTCACAGTCACTTTGTTATTTTCTGCAACTTCTACAGTAACACCTGCGGGAATTGCGATTGGCATTCTACCTATTCTGGACATGCCCGTACCTCCTATAATTCTATAGAAAAACAATAGTTACACAGGAGAATTCCGCAAGGAATTCTCTTAGGGATGAAACTTAGATTTTATTAGTCAGCGTATTTTGCTGACTTAGAAAATCTTTTCATCCTTACCAAACGAATGCTAATACTTCGCCGCCAACCTGAAGCTCACGAGCCTTCTTGTCGGTGATAACACCCTGGTTGGTAGAGATAATAGCAATACCCAGACCGCCAAGAACCTTAGGCAGATCTTCCTTGCCAGCGTATACACGTAAGCCGGGCTTGGAGATTCTCTTGATACCGGAGATGATCTTCTCGTTCTTGTCTGCGCCGTACTTCAGAGTGATGTGGATGGTCTTGAAACCACCGTCTTCAACGATGTCGTACTTCTTAATATATCCCTCGTCCAGCAGAATCTGTGCGATAGCCAGCTTCATCTTGGAAGAAGGTACGTCTACGGTGTCGTGTTTTGCAGTATTTGCATTACGGATTCTTGTAAGCATATCTGCGATAGGATCGCTCATTGTCATGATTTAGTTTCCTCCTTATTATTTGACTTGAATCATGCTAAGTACATACACTTTGTATATACCATCTATATTATAAGAAAAATCTTATAACCTACTTCATGGAGAATTTTACGTTTACGGAAAATTCTCTTAGAGACGAAACTTAGAAATTCTTAGGTGGCGTCTTGCGACGCCTTAGAATTTCTTTTCGTCTTTACCAAGATGCCTTCTTAACTCCGGGAATCTCGCCCTTGTAAGCCAGTTCACGGAAGCAAACACGGCAAATTCCGTATTTTCTCAGTACAGAGTGGGGACGACCACAAATCTTGCAACGGGTATAAGCCTGAGTAGAGAACTTAGGTTTGCGCTGCTGTTTAATCTTCATTGATGTCTTTGCCATCAGAATTTACCTCCTTGATTACTTTGCGAAAGGCATGTTGAACAGTCTCAGCAGCTCACGTGCCTCTTCGTCGGTCTTAGCAGTTGTTACGAAAATGATATCCATACCTCTGGTCTTGTCGATCTTATCGTACTCGATCTCAGGGAAGATGAACTGCTCTTTGATACCGAGTGCATAGTTACCTCTGCCGTCGAATGCGTTAGGGTTAACGCCTCTGAAGTCACGGACACGAGGAAGAGCGAGGTTAACCAGACGATCCAGGAACTCATACATCTTCTCACCACGCAGAGTGGTCTTACATCCGATGGGCATACCCTCACGGACCTTGAAGTTTGCTACGGAATTCTTAGCCTTGGTCAGAACTGCCTTCTGTCCGGTGATAGCTTCCATATCAGCAACTGCATTCTCAAGGATCTTAGCGTTTTCTTTTGCTTCACCAACACCCATGTTGATAACGATCTTGTCGAGCTTGGGAACTTCCATTACATTAGCGTAACCGAACTTCTTGGTCATAGCATCGACGATCTCATTGTTATATAAATCTTTCAGTCTGCTCACTTATATTTCCTCCTTCCTATTGATTAGTCAATCACTTCGCCTGTTGACTTTGCGAAACGTACTTTCTTGCCGTCTTCAACCTTGAAGCCAACTCTTGTGGTCTTGCCCTTTACAACAAGCATAACGTTTGAAATATCAATAGGAGCTTCTTTCTCAACAATACCGCCATTGGGGTTTGCCTGAGAAGGCTTTGCATGCTTTGTGATCTTGTTAACGCCCTCAACCAGGACTTTATGATTCTTTACGTCTACAGAGAGAACCTTGCCCTCTGTACCTAAGTCTTTACCAGCGATAACCTTAACGGTGTCGCCCTTCTTAATTTTCATTGTAGACATGTGGCAACCTCCTTATAATACTTCGGGAGCCAGGGAAACAATTTTCATGAACTGTTTCTCACGAAGCTCTCTTGCAACCGGCCCAAAGATACGGGTTCCTCTGGGAGTCTTGTCATCTTTGATGATAACTGCAGCGTTCTCATCAAACTTGATGTAAGAACCGTCTTTACGACGAGCGCCCTTAACGGAACGAACTACAACTGCCTTTACTACATCACCTTTTTTTACAACGCCACCTGGTGTTGCATCTTTAACGGAAGCAACAATCACGTCGCCGATCTGTGCATATCTTCTGGTAGAACCGCCCATAACACGAATGCAAAGTAACTCTTTTGCGCCGGTGTTATCAGCAACTTTCAGTCTACTTTCCTGCTGAACCATGTTATTCCTCCTTCACCGCTTCCGCGGTTTCTTACAAAATATTCGCGTGCTAATTTATTTAGCTTTTTCTACGATCTCAACAAGTCTCCATCTCTTGTCCTTGGACAGGGGTCTTGTCTCCATAACCTTAACGATATCGCCAATGTTGCACTCGTTATTCTCGTCATGAGCCTTCAGCTTGTAGGTGTCCTTTACGATCTTTTTGTAAAGGGGATGCTTAACATGCTCTTCGATTGCAACTACAATAGTTTTATCCATCTTATTACTGATAACCTTACCAGTACGTGTTTTTCTCAAATTTCTTTCCACGGTTTGATCTCCTTTCTACGCACCCACGCGTTACGCTCTAGCCTTCTCGGTGATAACAGTCTGAATACGTGCAATGTTTCTTCTAACTTCTTTGATTCTTGCAGTATTGTCTAACTGATTGGTTGCGTTCTGGAATCTCAAATTGAAAAGTTCTTTTTTAGCAGCTACCAGCTCCTGTGCCAGCTCTGCATCGGACTTTGTCTTCAATTCTTCTACAAATTTATTTGATTTCATTCTGTCACACCGCCTTCCACATCTGCCTTAGCAATGATCTTACACTTACAAGGGAGCTTGTGCATAGCAAGACGTAATGCTTCACGAGCGTCCTCTTCGGGAACACCAGCGATCTCGAACATTACACGTCCGGGCTTAACAACTGCTACCCAGCAATCTACAGCGCCTTTACCGGAACCCATACGAGTACCGAGAGGCTTTACAGTTACGGGCTTATCGGGGAAAATCTTAATCCATACTTTACCGGTACGCTTGGTATAACGGGTAAGCGCAATACGGGCTGCCTCAATCTGATTAGATTTGATCCAGCAGGGTTCTGTAGCAACCAGACCAAATTCGCCATATGCCAGGGTGTTACCTCTGGAAGCTTTTCCGGCCATGGATCCACGGAACTGTTTACGACGTTTTACTCTCTTCGGCATTAACATTATTTATCGCTCCCTTCCATCTGATTTCCTTTTGTAGGAAGTATCTCGCCTTTATAAATCCAAACTTTAACTCCAACTTTACCATAGGTGGTGTTTGCTTCAGCAAAACCATAGTCGATATCTGCTCTTAAGGTCTGCAGAGGAATGGTTCCCTCGCTGTAGAACTCAGCACGAGCGATATCAGCACCGCCCAGACGACCAGAACAGCAGGTCTTGATACCCATAGCACCGGACTTCATGGTTCTGCCCATGCAGGACTTCATTGCACGTCTGAAGGATACACGGTTCTCCAGCTGCTGAGCGATGTTCTCAGCTACCAGCTGTGCATCTCTGTCAGGTCTCTTGATCTCTTTGATGTCAACCATAACCTTCTTGTCGGTTAACTTGGAGAGCTCTTTCTTGGTTACTTCGATCTCAGCACCGCCCTTACCGATTACAACACCGGGCTTAGCAGTATAGATGATAACCTTTACTCTGTCAGATGCTCTTTCGATCTCGATCTTGGAAACACCTGCACTGTATAATTTCTTCTTCAGGAACTTTCTGATGTTGTAGTCTTCTACCAGATAATCGGAAAACTCTGCATCAGCGTACCACTTGGAATCCCAATCTTTAATAACACCGACTCTCAGGCCGTGAGGATTAACTTTCTGTCCCATAAACTTTTAATAGCTCCTTTCCCTACTTCTTCTCATCAAGAACGATGGTAATGTGGCTCATTCTCTTTTCGATTCTATAAGCTCTGCCCTGTGCTCTGGGCTTTACTCTCTTCATGGTAGGTCCTTTGTTTGCAAAGCACTCTGCAACATAAAGGTTCTCGGTATTCATACCGTTGTTGTTCTCAGCGTTAGCGATTGCTGACTCAAGCAGCTTCTTGATCAGGCTGGAAGCATATCTGGGATTGTACTCCAGAATACCAAGTGCAGTCTGTACATCTTTGCCTCTGATGGCATCTAATACGAAACAAGCCTTCTGAACAGATACTCTTGCGTAAGACAGCTTAGCTGAAGGTCTTGTATCTTTCTGAGCGTTTCTTTCTCTCTTAATTTGGGATCTATGTCCTTTAGCCATAGATTTGGTCCTCCTTTCAAACTGAAACCGCGCAACGCACCCGTGTGTTTCCTAAGTGCTGCGCACAAAAATATCCCGTCTTCTTTCCTCTTAATATATAATTTCGAGGGAAGACCCTCGGGAGAGCGCATAGCTCTCCCAGCCATCTATATAAGATAGCATATTTTTAGCTCCAGGTCAACAATTAAATTATCTAACCTTGGATTTCTTCTCGTCCTTGCCGTGACCTCTGAAGGTTCTGGTTGCAACGAACTCACCGAGCTTGTGACCAACCATATCCTCAGTAACGTATACGGGAACATGCTTTCTACCATCATGAACAGCAATCGTATGTCCTACGAAGGAAGGGAAAATTGTAGAACGACGGGACCAGGTCTTAATAACCTGCTTCTGTCCTGATGCATTTAAAGCGTCGACTTTCTTTAACAGGCTTGCGTCTGCGAAAGGTCCTTTTTTCAGTGATCTAGCCATGATCTTTCCTCCTTAACTATTTGATTGCTCTGCCGTCACGTCTTCTTACGATCAGCTTGTTGGAAGCCTTCTTAGATTTACGTGTCTTCAGACCAAGAGCAGGTTTACCCCAAGGTGTGCTGGGACCGGGACGACCGATACCGGTCTTACCTTCACCACCACCATGAGGATGATCGTTGGGGTTCATGACGGAACCACGTACGGTGGGACGGATGCCCATGTGACGCTTACGTCCGGCTTTACCGATCTTAACCAGGCTATGATCAACGTTACCTACAACGCCAACAGTTGCACGGCAAACCAGGGGAACCATTCTCATTTCACCGGAGGGAAGACGTAAGGTTGCGTACTTACCTTCTTTTGCCATCAGCTGAGCGCTGTTACCAGCAGAACGAACCAGCTGTCCGCCCTTGCCGGGATATAACTCAATATTGTGTACCTGAGTACCTACAGGGATCTCAGACAAAGGTAAGCAGTTACCTACTCTGACTTCTGCCTCTGCACCGTTCATAACCTTCATTCCGTCGGTCAGACCTTCGGGAGCGAGGATATAGGACTTAGTACCGTCTTCGTAGCAGATCAGCGCGATGTTTGCTGTTCTGTTAGGATCGTACTCGATACCGATTACGGTAGCAGGGATGCCATCCTTGTATCTCTTGAAATCAATTACTCTGTATTTTCTTCTGGAACCGCCGCCGCGATGTCTTACAGTGATCTTACCCTGATTGTTACGGCCGGAGTTCTTCTTCAGAGAAACACACAGGCTCTTCTCGGGAGAGGTCTTGGTGATCTCAGAGAAGTCAGAACCAGTCATGTTTCTTCTGGAAGGTGTATAGGGGTTGTATGTCTTAATTCCCATTACTGTATCTCCTTTACGATGATTTTTTGCGCGAGCACTTAAGTGCCGCATACCTGAATCTTAAGCAGTAGCTTTATCTTACAGACCTGCGAAGATCTCGATTTCTTTGCTATCTGCTGTTAACTGAACAATTGCCTTCTTGGTCTTAGCAGTCTTGCCGGTAACCATTCCACGTCTCTTGTTCTTGCCATCCATATTGATGGTGTTAACACTCTTAACCTTGGTACCTTCGAACATCTTCTCAACAGCCTCTTTGATCTGAGACTTGTTAGCTTCGGTGTGAACGAGGAAGGTGTACTTCTTCTCGCCCATGCCGGCCATGCTCTTCTCGGTAATAACGGGTTTGAGGATTACATCATAGTATTTAATATCAGCCATTATGCGTATACCTCCTCAATCTTTGCAACAGCATCCTTGGTCAGGACAACTGTCTTAGCCTTCATTACGTCGTAAACGTTGATGGTATTTACCAGAGTGGTATCTACATCAGCTACGTTTCTAGCGGACATAACTACGTTAGTATCGTTATCAGCGATCACTACCAGTCCCTTTTCTACCTTTAAGTTATTCATAACGTTGGCGAAGTTCTTGGTCTTGATCTCGTCGAATTTCAGCTCATCTACTACGATCAGGCTGCTTCCCTGAACCTTGCTGGTCAGTGCAGACTTCAGAGCTGCTCTCTTCTCTTTCTTGTTAAGCTTGAAAGAGTAATCTCTGGGAACGGGAGCGAATACTACGCCGCCGCCTGCCCACTGGGGAGATCTGGTTGAACCCTGTCTTGCATGACCGGTTCCCTTCTGTCTCCAGGGCTTTCTTCCGCCACCGGATACCTCAGAACGGGTCTTTGCTTTCTGAGTTCCCTGACGATTATTTGCAAGCTGCTGTACAACTGCCATGTGTACCAGGTGCTCGTTCACTTCAACACCAAACACTGCATCGTTTAATTCGATTGTACCAACTTCTTTGCCTTCCATATTGTAAACAGATACGTTTGCCATCTGATTGGTCCTCCTTTCGTCCTAAACTATGCCTCAACCTTAACGGTCTCTTTGATGGTTACTAAAGCTTTCTTAGATCCGGGAACTGCGCCCTTTACCAGAAGCAGATTCTTCTCAGCATCTACTCTTACGACCTCAAGATTCTGAACAGTTACCTTTACACAACCCATATGTCCAGGCATTCCCTTGCCCTTGAATACACGGCTAGGGGAGGAACATGCACCGTTGGAACCCTGATGACGATGGAACTTGGAACCATGAGCCATAGGTCCTCTGTGCTGTCCAAATCTCTTGATTGCGCCCTGGAAGCCCTTACCTTTGGAGATTGCGGAAGCGTCTACCTTATCGCCTGCAGCGAAGATGTCAGCTTTGATCTCTGCACCAAGGGTGTACTCCTCAGCGTTCTCAAACTTGAACTCTCTTACATATCTCTTGGAGCTTACGCCAGCCTTCTTGAAGTGGCCCTGCTCTGCTTTGTTAACACCATGTCTGTGTACGATCTGCTTCTTGCCGCTGGCATCCTTGTTAACAACCTTATCCTTCTTGTCAACGAAGCCTACCTGTACAGCACTGTAGCCATCATTCTCCACGGTCTTTACCTGAGTAACCACGCAGGGACCAGCCTGAAGCACGGTTACGGGAACGAGCACGCCATCTTCATTGAAGATCTGGGTCATTCCAACTTTTGTTGTCAAAATTGCTTTCTTCATTTTTACCTCCTGTGTTCTACATAGCGGACCAGAGTAAAGTGCTCTCTGTTCTTACGTCTAAGTAGAGGTTTTGTTGTTTGGCTTTACTTTGAAAAACTTATTAGTTGTTCTTCATCTTAATGTCGATGTAAACACCGGCAGGCATTTCCAGTCTCTGAAGAGCATCAACAGTCTTCTGAGTAGGAGCCATGATGTCGATCAGTCTCTTGTGAGTTCTCTGCTCGAACTGTTCTCTGGAGTCCTTGTACTTGTGTACTGCTCTCAGAATGGTAACAACTTCCTTCTTAGTAGGAAGAGGCACGGGACCGCTCACCTGAGCTCCGGTCTTCTTAACAGTTTCGATGATTTTTTTGGCAGATGCATCAACAAGCTGATGTTCATAAGCTTTCAATGTAATTCTCATTACCTGATTTGCCATAAAAAAAGTCGCCTCCTTTTCGCACTTTTGTAAGTTAATACTTACTTTTTGTACGGACAAGCGGTGACTGTACACTTTCCCGTGTGTGTCTGCGACCTTCGTGCAACGCTTTCTTCTCTCCGGTCATAAACTTACACGTTGTTACTGCTCAAGGCAGATGTTAATTGGTACAGTGACTTGCCGTCAGTTTTCTAACTTGACATTCGCTCCACGGAAAACCCGATCTCCATTACTGGGAACCGGCAACCTCACGCTTCACAGCTATCATGCCACAGCAAGGATTAGTATACATTGAATTCATGGGCATTGCAAGACTTTTTTTCAAAAAATTGTATTTTTTTAGATACAATTTATTTTTGCTATTTTGCATAGACCAGCCACTGTATTTTTGTGAGTTTCTTCTATAATAATAGCACACATCTGTGCTTGAAAAAAGAGAATTTCTCTTATAATATGAAAGGTAGAAGCAAACAGGGGGATTCTATATGTATCATAAGAAGAAAATCGCTTTATTCATTTCCCATATTTACGGAGTATATCAGCAGGGTCTCTGTCAGGGAGTGATCTCCACTGCGGAAGACTACGGCTATAAGACGGAAGTCTATACCACCAGTGACGGTGAAGACCTCGGTGACTATTCTCTGGGAGAATCCAGCATCCTGCGCATTCCCAACTGGTCGGATATTGAGGGTGTGATCTTTGCTTCCGGTACCTATACCGATTCGAAGCTCCGGGATAAAATATGTGCTGTTTTAAAAGAGCAGGCATGTACTGTAATCGAAATCACGGAAAATGAACCATCTTTTCCCAACATTTCTCTGGAGAACAATCTGACCGCAGGTGCTCTGGCTTCCCATCTGATCGATGTTCACAGTGCCAGACGGATCTGCTATCTCGGCTGCCGCGGTGAGGAATTGTATTCCAAGCGTCGGGAAAAGGCTTTCATCTCCGTCATGCAGCAGCGTGCCCTGTCCGTGACAGATGCGGATATTTACTCCTGTGACGAGACCACAGAGGATTATATTCATGCCCTGAAATACTTTTTCGCGGCAGATGCTCCCGCTCCGGATGCTCTGATCTGCTACAACGACCGCGTGGCACTGGGTCTGTGGAACGCTGCTCTTACTCTCGGTTACCGCATTCCGGAGGATTTCGCCATCGTCGGATGTGACAATTCTCCCGAGGGGCAGAATATCACCCCGCCCCTTACCACCGTAACTTTTCCTACTTATCAGGTAGGCTCCACTGCGGTGGAGGCTCTGTTTGCCAGATTACAGGGGCGCACCGATCATGCCACCACCGTATTTGCCGAGCCGGTATACCGCGGCTCCTGCGGATGCAGTTACCAGCATACCGGGTCCGCTTTCCCCTATATCAGTTCCCTGAACAGCCGGATCGCAGGTCTGGAGCATTCCACACTTCGCTCCATGCGTATGTCGGCAGCTTTTTCCCATATCACGGAACTGGATGAAGGTATGGATGTCTTGGAAAAATATGTGGCGGATCTCAATCATTGCAGCGAATTCTATCTCTGTCTCTATTCCGACTGGGATACCATACCGGAACACATTCTGGCATTAACGGAACAGACAGACTCTCCGGAGTATGCTCCTTCCGATGACACGATATTATTGAAGCTCGCCATCCGCGACGGGCACAGACTCCCGGAGTGCAGTTTTCCCAAGACCGCTCTGTTGCCGGAATTTATAGAAAAAGCCTCCCGTGGCGCCTATATTATCTCTCCGCTGTTTTTCGAGAACCGCGCCTTCGGGTATATCGCCATGGCATTTACGGACAACCGGATTGCCTTCCGCTTCCAGGAAGTCCCCTGGGTCATGAATATCACCCAGCTGCTGGCTAACTTATGCGACAGCAGACGTACCAGAATCCTGACGGAATACCTGGAAAATCTCTATCTGAGGGATTCCCTGACCGGTCTGTATAACCGTCATGGATTTGAACATTACCGACAGGAGCTTTTGGAAAATGGCTGCACTTTCTCCTATCTCCATGCCCTGGTGCTGGATCTGGACGAACTGAAGACGATCAATGACCGTTTCGGACACAGCGCCGGTGATTTTGCATTACAGACCATCGGACAGGCAATCAAAAACGCAGCAGACGAAGACGATATCTGCTGCCGTTTCGGCGGGGATGAATTCTACTGTATCCTCCCCAGGGATTCCGCCGATGCCCCCAAAAGCTTTTTCGTCCGGGTAGAACAATACCTGGAACATTTTAATAAACTGAGCGACAAGCCCTATAATATCTCTGTCAGCGGTGGATCTTCCACCCTGGATATCTCCGGAAGTCCCATGCCCACAGACCTTACAGGACTGTTCCAGACAGCGGATGAAGATATGTACCGCATCAAGAAAACCAAAGTAAAACATGTCCTCAAGGAGACCCTCTAAGCTTCTTTTTTCATGTTTTTACGGTACTCCGTAGCAGAGACTCCGCACTGACTTCGGAACGTCTTCATGAAATGTTTTTCGTTCTCGTAGCCCACCTTCATACTGATCTCCTGCACTTTAAGATCCGTCTCCGCCAGAAGCCTTTTGGCTTCCCGGATGCGGATCTCTTTTAAATAATTGACGAAGCTCTCCCCAGTATACTGCTTAAAAGAATAGGAAAACTGCGAATAATTCATGGACAGATAGTTGGATACCACCGCCATGTTCAGATCCTTATTATAATTTTCGGCAATATATTCCACCGCCATCTGCATCTTTCTGTCAGATACGGTGCCTTCTTCTCTGTTATTCTTCTCTCTGTGGATTTCCATGATCCAGTCCATCAGTGCTTCGCGGTACTGCTGCAGATCAGTGTAAGCCAGGACATGCATAAGCCTGCCCTGCTCCTGCTTCCATTCGGCATCTGTTCCGTCACCGTATATTTTCCCAAGCTCCTGCAGGGTCTCCTGTAGCATACGGAAAAAATCATCCGGGATGATTCTCTCCTGTGCCACTTCCGCAAACAGTCTGCCCCACTGCCTGTCCAGTTCCTCGGTTCTGCCGCTTCCCACCAGCTGGATCCTTTGAGAACAATTCTGCTCATTCAGAAGCTTCGCTGCCTCATCCCGCAGTCCCTGGGGAACTCTGCCGGGCGCCTCTTCTGCGCTCACGGTCCTGCCGATACAGAAAGCTCTTTTTCTCGCTTCTGCCGCTTCCCTGTATGCTTCCCGCAAATGTTCCAGTCCCCGATGAGGTCTGCTGATGCCTGCCGCTCCCTCCGGCAGTTCATTTTTCAGAAACGGAGACAGATCCTCTTCCTCCAGCACATAGACACAGCCGTCATCCACGTTTTCCAAAAGGATCACGCCCGGATTCTCCGGTGCCTCGCCTTCCTTGTCCCCGCAGCATACCACATAGGAACCCTCGTAAAACAGACCGTCATATTTCTGTTTCAGCGTCTGCATTTCCTCCGGAGTACAATCTGCCCCGGACAACAGATGTCGCATCTGTTGTCTGCCGATCCGCAGATCGTTCTCATAGTCCTCCCTGCGCTGTGTAAGTTCCTGTTCCAGCTGCTCCATGATCTGACGGATCTTATCTCTGTCCACCGGCTTCAGCAGATATTCCCGCACCCCGTTGCGCAGCATCTCCACTGCATAGGAAAAGTCGTCATATCCACTGACCGCTACAATCAGCGGCGGATGCGGCAGTCCCTGCACTCTCTTCGTCAGTTCGATGCCATCCATCCGTGGCATGCGGATATCCGTGAACATCACATCGATCTGTTGTGTTTCTAACACTCCCAGCGCTTCTTCCCCGTTTTTACATTCCAGTATCACATCCACGGGAACACCGCATCTCTGAATCATTACCCGCAGTCCCTGGCGTATCATTTTTTCATCTTCTACAATCAATAAGGATTTCAAGTTCTCATTCCTCCTGTGCTTTCCGTTTTACCGGCAATTTGATCCGGACCTTGGTATAACAGTCCGTTCTGGTAAATATCTGCAATCCATATTCCGGTCCGAATTCCAGTCCGATCCGGTCATGCACATTTTTGAGTCCGATACCGCCCTTGCCTTCTGCCTTTTCCACCTTGCCCTGCAGTCTGTCCGTCAGGATCTTAAGTTCGGCATCTGTCATTCCCTGTCCGGCGTCGGAGATCTCTATAATGCAGTCTCCTTCTTCCATCCAGGCTTTGATATAGATAGTACTGTCCACACC
>CAVJMX010000026.1:23998-28933 GCA_963650795.1 Bacteroidales bacterium H4 | reverse complement strand
ATATCATGAAGCAAGAAGATATGCGGGAGTTTTTTATGCCATTGATCGTATTGGATGCGGGGCACGGTGGTTCTAACCCCGGTGCCACCTATAACGGAAGAAAAGAAAGTGAGGATGTCCTGGCGATGACGTTAGCGGTGGGGAGCATTTTAGAAGAAAACGGAGTGGATGTGTATTATACCCGGACTACGGATGTCTACGAGTCCCCTTATCAGAAAGCACAGGAGGGGAACGAGGTGGGAGGGGACTATTTTGTCTCGATCCACCGTAACTCCAGCCCGTATCCGAACCAGTACAGCGGGGTGGAGACCCTGGTCTACAACCGCTACGGGGCTGCGGCACGGATGGCGTACAACATCAATGCCAGGCTGGAGCAGGTGGGATTCGTGAACCTGGGGGTGAACGAGAGACCGAATCTGGTGGTGTTAAACAGTACGAATATGCCGGCGGTGCTGGTGGAGGTGGGATTTATCAATACGGATGCGGACAACGAACTCTTCGACAACCGGTTTGACGAGATCGCCCGGGCGATTGCCGACGGCATTCTGGAGAGCGTGTGATTTTACCTAAACCTTACAAACATATTACCGCACTGTGATATTATGTGAATTTCCTTCATGCTACTATGTCCTTGTAATCAAGAGAAAGAAAAACAAAACATGGAGGAACATTATTATGAGAGTAAGACACAGTAAAGGATTGGCTCTGGTAGGAGCATGTATATTATTTGCAATGAGCCTGGCAGCATGCGGCAACAGCAATACCGCAGCAGATGCTGACAACACAGCATCTTCCGCAGAGGTAAGCAGTGTGGCAGAGAGCAGCGTGGCAGCACCCGCTGAGACCACCGCAGATCTGTCCGGCAGCATTTCTATGGTAGGAAGTACTTCTATGGAGAAGTTGGCAAATGCACTGAGCGAAGCTTTCATGGAAGAATATCCGGATGTGACCGTAACCGCTGAGTTCGTAGGATCCGGTGCAGGTATCGAAGCAGTGACCAACGGAACCGCAGACATCGGTAACTCTTCCAGAAACTTAAAGGATGACGAGAAGGCAGCAGGCGTGGTAGAGAACATTGTAGCAATCGACGGTATTGCCGTATGCGTAGACCCTGCTAACGAAGTAACGGATCTGACCAAAGAGCAGCTGACCAACATCTACAACGGTACCATTACCAACTGGAAGGATGTCGGCGGTGCAGACGAGCCCATCATCGTAATCGGTCGTGAGGCAGGTTCCGGTACCAGAGGTGCATTTGAGGAGCTGGTTGACCTGGTAGACGCATGCAAATATGCTAACGAACTGGACAGCACCGGTGCAGTCATTGCAAAAGTAGCATCTACTCCCGGCGCCATCGGATATGCTTCCCTGGATGCTCTGGATGACAGCGTGAAGGCACTTTCCCTGGAAGGTGTGGAAGCTACCGCAGAGAACATCAAGGCCGGCAACTACTTCTTAAGCAGACCTTTCGTAATGGCTACCAAGGGTGAGATCTCCGAGCAGAGCGATCTGGTACAGGCATGGTTCGACTTTGTACTGGGTGACGAAGGACAGCAGGTTGCTTCCGAAGTCGGTTTGATCACTGTAAAGTAAGCTCCTGAGACAGAAAAAAGGAAAAAAGCGATGAATAGTGGAACACACGCTTCCGTAATGGGAAACAGAAAAAATAAAGCGGTAGTGGAAACTGTGGCACAAATAGTATTTACCATTTGTGCCTTCTTCGCCGTACTGGCGGTAGTATCCATTACTTTATATATGATCATCAGCGGCACGCCCGCTATCTTAAAAGTAGGTCTCGGAGAGATCCTGTTCGGCACCGAATGGATGCCGACGGCGGCAGATCCGAAATTCGGTATTCTGTGGGTCATCCTGACCTCTATCGTCGGTACGACACTGGCAATTTTACTGGGTGTGCCCATCGGCGTATTGACGGCGGTATTTCTGGCAGAGGTGGCACCGAAGCCCTTGGCTGCCATTGTAAAGCCGGCAGTAGAACTGTTAGCCGGCATCCCTTCCGTCATTTACGGACTGTTGGGAATCTACTTACTGAATCCTCTCATGTATAAATTAGAACGACTGATCTTTAAAGGATCCACGACACACCAGTTCACCGGCGGCGCTAACCTGTTGTCTGCGGTGATCGTGCTGGCGATCATGATCCTGCCCACGGTAATCAATATCAGCGAGACTTCCATTCGGGCGGTTCCGGCGGGAATCAAATCCTCCTCTCTGGCGCTGGGAGCGTCTCACGTGCAGACGATTTTCCGATCCATCCTTCCGGCAGCCAAATCCGGTATCGTGACCGCCATCGTGTTGGGAGTGGGACGAGCTATCGGCGAGGCAATGGCAATCACCCTGGTATCCGGCAGCAGCGTCAATGTGCCCCTGCCCTTTAACTCCGTGCGATTCCTGACCACAGCCATTGTCAGCGAGATGGGCTATTCCTCCGGACTGCACAGACAGGTGCTGTTCACCATCGGACTGGTGCTGTTTGTATTTATTATGATCATCAATATCGTACTGAATAAAATACTGAAAAAGGGGGCGGACGACAATGAATAAAGACACCTTATATGTGAAAAGAAAACGCCCCACAGACATGCTTATGCTGGCTGCCATTTATATCTCCGCCACACTGGCGGTGGTGCTTTTGCTGGGAATTATCCTGTATGTCTTCGTAAAAGGAATTCATACCGTGAACTGGGCATTTTTGACTACCGTGACCAGTGCCAGAAAACAGACCACCGGTATTGCGGGGAACCTTTTAAATACCCTGTATATCATTGTGATCACCCTGCTGATCGCAACTCCCATCGGCGTGGGAAGTGCCATTTACCTGAACGAATACGCCAAGCCTGGTAAGCTGGTCTCCCTCATTGAATTTACTACCGAGACCCTGTCCGGTATTCCTTCGATCATCTTCGGTCTGTTCGGCATGATCTTCTTCGGAGAGACGTTAGGTTTCGGCTATTCCCTGCTCACCGGTTCTTTTACCCTGACACTGATGGTGCTGCCCCTGATCACCAGAAATACGCAGGAAGCACTGCGCACCGTGCCTGACAGCTATCGTACCGGTGCATTGGGAATGGGATCCACGAAGTGGCATATGATCCGGACGATCCTTCTGCCGTCTTCCATGCCGGGTATCGTCACCGGTATCATCCTGGCACTGGGACGTATCGTGGGAGAGTCCGCGGCGCTGCTGTTTACTGCGGGAAGTGACTACAAGCTGCCGAAGTTCACCGGAGCCTTCGGAGACAATCTGGCGAAGCTGGCACACAAGGCGCTGGAGTCCGGAGGTACCCTGACCATCGAACTGTATTTACAGATGCAGAAGGGACAGTATGACAACGCCTTCGGTATCGGTTGTGTTCTGATCATTATCGTATTGATCCTGAACCTGCTGACCAAGCTGGCAGCGAACAAATTAAGACGAGAGTAAGAGAAATCACAAGAAGGAGATACCCCTATGGCTAACAGTAAAATAACCGTGGAAAATTTGAATCTCCACTATGGAGAGAACCACGCACTGAAAGATGTAAATATGGAGATCGCAGATCACGCCATCACCGCCTTTATCGGTCCCAGCGGCTGCGGAAAATCCACGTTTCTGCGCTGCCTGAACCGAATGAATGATCTGGTGGACGGCTGCAGAGTCGAAGGAAAAGTAATCTTAGACGGAGAGGACATTTATGACAAGCGTGTGGATACCACACTGCTTCGTAAAAAGGTCGGCATGGTATTCCAACAGCCCAATCCTTTTCCCATGTCCATCTATGACAATATCGCCTACGGTCCCAGACTGCATGGTGTCAAAAATAAAAAGGAACTGGATGAGATTGTGGAGCGTTCCCTGCAGGGTGCCGCCATTTTTGAAGAAGTGAAGGATCGTCTGCACAAATCCGCACTGGGACTGTCCGGCGGACAGCAGCAGAGACTGTGTATCGCCAGAGCACTGGCAGTATCCCCGGAGGTACTTCTGATGGATGAGCCCACTTCCGCACTGGACCCAATCTCTACGCTGAAGATCGAGGAACTGATGGAGACCCTGAAGAAAAAATACACCGTGGTCATCGTAACCCACAATATGCAGCAGGCAGCCCGTGTGTCGGACGATACCGCATTTTTCCTGGTAGGAGAAGTGATTGAGAAAAATGCAACCTCCGAGATCTTTGCAAGACCAAAAGACAAACGGACAGAGGATTACATCACCGGACGGTTCGGATGATTTTGGAGAAAAGATAGGAGGAATGGGAGATGTCACCCAGAGCTTTATTTGAACAGGAATTGGAAGTATTGAAGAACAAGGTTACCGAGATGGGAGAGCATGCGGAGATCAGCTATGACCGCATGGTATACGGGATCCGGGAGAACAAAGAGGATATTTTAAAAACGTTACTGGACACGGATCACACCATGGTGGATATGCAGCGGAGCATTGAAGCGATGTGCTTAAGTCTGTTAACCAGGCAGCAGCCGGTGGCAAGAGACATGCGGTTAGTGACCGCAGCGCTTAAGGTCGTAACGGACATTGAGCGGATCGGCGATCATGTGGCGGATATCGTGGAACTGTATCAGCGGATGGGAAATATGAACGCTGACGGAAAATATGAGAAGCTTCTTCTGGAGATGATGGAAGAAGCCAAGGACATGATCCACAATTCGGTGGAAGCCTTCGTGGAGGGAGACGAGGCAAGCGCCAGAAAAGTGGTGGAGCATGACGATGTGGTCGACGATCTCTTCAACGATATGAAAGCGGAGATGATGCAGGCAATCCGGGAACAGAATCTGGATGCCGACCGCGTGGTGGATTATCTGATGATGGCGAAGTACCTCGAAAAGGTGGGAGACCATGCCGTGAATATTGCGCAGTGGGCAATCTTCCGCATGACCGGAGACATGGAAGGGGTAAAATTATACTAGAATCCCTGTAAC
>CAVJMX010000026.1:12744-23804 GCA_963650795.1 Bacteroidales bacterium H4 | reverse complement strand
ATTTTACATTCACTGGTAACACATTTTACATAAGCAAGATAAAGTGTAGATTGAAACCGAGAATGTAAAAATGTATGTAAAATGAGAGGATTAGAGTATGAGTTTTTTTGATTTTCTGACGATGGTAGGAGGACTTGCACTGTTTCTGTATGGGATGAATCTGCTGGGAGACGGATTGTCCAGAGCTTCAGGTGGACGTCTGGAACGTATTTTGGAGAAGCTGACCAGTAATCCTTTGAAGGCTGTACTTATGGGAGCTGTGGTCACCGGTGTGATCCAGTCCTCCTCTGCCACTACGGTCATGGTGGTAGGTTTTGTCAATTCCGGCATTATGAGTCTGAAGCAGGCAGTAGGTATCATCATGGGTGCTAACATCGGTACTACAGTTACATCCTGGATTTTAAGCCTTGCGGGTATTGAAAGTGAATCCTTCTGGATTCGTATGCTCAAGCCCAGTTCTTTTTCACCGATTCTTGCCATTGTAGGTGTGGCGATTTTACTTTTTTCCCATAAAGATAAATTAAAAAATGCAGCAACCATTCTGGTGGGATTTGCAGTACTGATGTTTGGCATGGACACGATGAGCTCTGCAGTATCCCCGCTGGCAGAGGTACCGGAATTCACATCGCTGCTGGTAAAATTCCAAAATCCTCTGTTTGGAGTTCTGGCGGGTCTGATTCTGACAGCGGTGATTCAGTCATCCTCTGCATCCGTAGGTATTTTACAGGCATTGTGTATGACCGGTGCTGTCAGCTTTGGCGCTGCGATACCCATTATTATGGGGCAGAATATCGGTACCTGCGTGACTGCTTTGCTCTCCGGTATCGGTGCTTCCCGCAATGCAAAGCGTGCAGCACTGATTCATCTGTATTTTAATATTATCGGAACGATTCTTTTCCTGGGAATCTTCTACACGGTGAACGCTATTCATCCGTTCGCTTTTCTGGGAGAAGTGGCAACGCCCTTCGGCATTGCAGTGGTTCACAGCTGTTTTAATGTGGCAGCCACACTGGTGCTGCTTCCTTTCTCCAATGGTCTTGTCAAACTGGCATGCCTGACGCTTCCTACTCATGAGGATGTGAAAGAAATGTCCGAAACGGACAGAACCTTAAGCTTACTGGATACCCGTTTCCTGGAGAAACCGGCATATGCGGTAGAACAGAGCAGACAGGTTGCTTCAGTTATGGCGGATAAAGCCAAAGGAGCTATGGATCTGGCAATGGAGCTGTTGCAGAACTATGATGAGGCGAAGGCAGAGCAGGTGGCTCAGATGGAGACCGATGTGGACCGGTTTGAGGATGAACTGGGAACTTATCTTGTGAAATTAAGCTCGAAACAGCTTTCCAATAAAGACAGCGAGACACTGAATACGATTCTGCACTGCATCGGTGATTTTGAGAGAATTTCCGATCATGCCCGCAACATCAAGGAAGCAGCACAGGAGATGCATGATAAGCAGCTGGTATTCTCCGAGAAGGCACAGGAGGAACTGCAAGTATTCGAGAAAGCGGTACATGATGTGCTGGATCTTACTATGACCAGTTTTAACAACGGAGATCTGAATCTGGCAAGACAGGTGGAACCGTTGGAGGAAGTCATCGACGGACTGAGCCTGGATGTGAAGCAGCGCCATGTGCGCAGACTCCGTAAGGGAAAGTGTACGATCGAGCTGGGCTTCATTTTATCCGATGTTATTACGAACTTCGAGCGTGTCAGCGATCACTGCTCCAACATTGCGGTATGTCTGGTACAGGTGAATGAGGATGAATTTGATACCCATGCTTATCTGGATGAACTGCGCCAGGAAGATAACAAGGACTTCCAGAGCAAAGTGCTGGCATATCGTGAAAAATACCAGCTGCCGCCCACGAAGCAGGAGCGCATTGCGGAAAAGAATGCAAAATTGCTTGCGGAATGAGGATTTACAGAGGTATAGTTAAGAAGAGAAAGCACAGTCGGAGAGGAGTGCTGCGAGATGGCTTTGATCTATGTAGTAGAGGATGATAAAAATATTCAGGAGATCGAGACCTTTGCCCTGGCGAATGTAGGCTATGAGGTAAAAGGCTTTGATTCCGCCACGGATTTCTATGAGGCACTGAATGAGACCACACCGGATCTGATTTTATTAGACATCATGCTGCCGGATGAGGATGGACTGAGCATTGTGAAAAAACTCCGCACCAGACAGGACACCGTACTGGTGCCTGTGATTATGGTGACAGCGAAGACCACCGAGATCGATAAGGTCAAAGGTCTGGACCTGGGGGCGGATGATTATATCACGAAGCCCTTCGGTGTTATGGAACTGATCTCCAGAGTAAAGGCAATGCTGCGGCGCAGTCAGAAGACCCAGGAGAAGGAGAAAATACTGCACCTTGGAAATATCGTGCTGGATCGGGAAAAACATTTAGTAACGGTAAATAAGGAGCCGGTGGAACTGACTTACAAGGAATATGAACTGTTAAAGCTCCTGATGTCCAATGCAGGCATTGTGACCACCAGAGAACTGATATTAGACCGTGTCTGGGGAATTGATTTCGAGGGGGAATCCAGAACACTGGATATGCATATCAAGACGCTCCGGCAGAAGTTAAAGGAAGAGGGCAGCCTCATCAAGACCGTGCGTAATGTGGGATACATTATGAATGGTGAGAAAGCGTAACAGAAAATGAAGAATAAGATTAACAAGATGATGATCCTGATTGCTACGGTGACGATATTGCTTACCATGGTATTGATCACAGTCGTGTATTACGATCTGTTCCGCAGACAGGTATTGGAGGATCTGAAAAGCTACGGGTCGCTGCTGAAAAGCTGTTCTTCCGTGGAAGAGATTGAGCAGAGCGGTGTACCAGTGGAATCGGATCTGCGCCTGACACTGATTGGCAGTGACGGACAGGTACTGTATGATAATGAGGCAGATTCGGTGGCAATGGGGAACCATGCTTCCCGCCCGGAGATTCAGGAGGCAATGCAGGACGGTGAAGGAGAAGCGGTTCGTAATTCCGAGACCCTGTCCCGGTCCACCTTTTACTATGCCATCCGCTTAGAGGACGGCAGTATTTTACGTCTGTCCAAGGATGCACGCAGCATTTACAGCATCTTCAGTCAGGCACTGCCCATGATGGTGGGAATCTTCATCGTCCTGTTAATGCTGTGCATGGTGGCGGCAAGAGTACTGACCACCAAGCTCGTGGCTCCTATCGAGAAACTGGCACAGAACATTGGGGAATGCACGGAGATGCAGACCTACGAGGAGCTGATTCCTTTCATGGCAATGATCCGCAAGCAGCATGAGGATATTATGAAAAATGCCAGAATGCGGCAGGAATTCAGCGCCAATGTGTCCCATGAGTTAAAGACACCTCTTACATCTATTTCCGGTTACGCGGAGCTGATTGAGACAGGAATGGCTTCGGAGCAGGACATGGTGCGTTTCGCCCATGGGATCCACAACAGTGCAAACCGGTTACTTACGTTGATCAATGATATTATCCGGCTGTCTGAGCTGGACGGAACGGAAGAGGAAGCGGATACTGAACTTCTGAATCTCCATGAGATGGCGAAAAATTGTGTGGAAATGCTCTCCATGAGTGCCGAGAAACACAATGTGACTATTCAGCTTGACGGAACAGATGCCTATGTGACGGCGAACAGACAGATGATGGAAGAACTGCTGTATAATCTGTGCGATAACGCCATCCGGTATAATAATCCCGGAGGAAGCGTGAATGTACAGACCTACTCGAGAGAAGGACATACCAATCTTGTGGTAAAAGACACCGGAATCGGTATCTCCAAGGAGCATCAGGAGAGAATCTTCGAGCGCTTCTACCGCGTGGACAAGAGCCGGTCCAAGTCTACCGGAGGCACCGGTTTAGGGCTTGCCATCGTAAAACACATCATCGCCAAGAGCCATGCCCATTTGCAGCTTGAGAGCGAACCCGGCAAAGGAACGACGATACGGGTAATATTTTCTTGACTTTTTCCCGCATAGGGTCTATACTGTGTATAGTTTAAAGATGATTACTAGAGTAAGAGTGGACGCGCGCCACTCTTTCTTGTTGTTGTGACGACAGTTCATATCAGTAAAGGAGGGCATACATGTCCAAACGAGAGGACTACGAAAGCAGAACCGAAGACCTGCTTACGCCCATCGCAGAAGCAGGTCAGGTAGAGATCTACGATGTGGAGTATGTAAAGGAAGGCAGTGACTACTATCTGAGAGCCTACATCGACAAGCCGGAGGGTGTGAATATTCTGGATTGCGAGAACGTCAGCAGAGCATTATCCGAAGCACTCGACAAGGCGGATTTCATTCCGGATGCATACATTCTGGAGGTCAGCAGCCCGGGACTGGGCAGAACTCTGAAAAAGGATAAGCATTTACAGAAGAGCATCGGCGAAGAGGTGGAGATCAAACTGTTTAAACCCATCGACAAATGCAAGGAATTTTCCGGCATTTTAGACAGCTTCGATGCAGACAATATTACGATCACGGAAGACGGCACCCCGAGGACTTTTGCCAGAGCAGATATTGCACTGATCCGCCTGGCGTTAGACTTCTAAATAGATCATTAGAATAAGAAACCATACACTGAGAAAAGGCGAAAGCCGGAATGGAGGAAATGATGAATAAGGAATTAATGGAGGCACTGGATGTTCTGGAGAAGGAGAAGGAGATCAGCAAGGAGACCTTGTTTGAAGCCATCGAGAACTCTCTGATGACAGCCTGCAAGAACCATTTTGGAAAGGCTGACAATATCCATGTGGAGATCAATAGAGAGACCTGCGATTTCCTGGTATATGCTGAGAAGGAAGTTGTACCCACCAAGGACGATGTAGAGGATGACTGCTTACAGATCGCTCTGGAGGATGCACAGGAAATCTCTAAAAAGGCACAGGTCGGCGACATGATCCATGTAGAGATCAAGTCCAAGGAGTTCGGACGTATCGCTACCCAGAATGCCAAGAACGTGATCTTACAGAAGATCCGTGAGGAAGAGAGAAGCGTGATCTACAATCAGTACTACGAGAAGGAAAAGGATGTTGTCACCGGCGTGGTACAGCGTTATGTGGGTAAAAACATCAGCATCAATCTTGGTAAGGCAGATGCCATGCTGACCGAGAACGAGCAGGTAAAGGGCGAGGTATTCAAACCCACCGAGCGTATCAAGGTCTACATCGTAGAAGTGAAAAACACACCGAAGGGACCCCGTATCAATGTCAGCCGTACGCATCCGGAACTGGTAAAGAGACTGTTCGAGTCCGAAGTTACCGAGATCAAGGACGGTACCGTAGAGATCAAGAGCATTGCCAGAGAGGCAGGCAGCCGTACCAAGATCGCTGTATGGAGCAACAACCCTAACGTAGATGCAGTCGGTGCCTGCGTAGGTATGAACGGTGCCCGTGTCAATGCTATCGTAGAAGAGCTGCGCGGCGAGAAGATTGACATCGTGAACTGGGATGAGAACCCCGGTAACCTGATCCAGAATGCACTTTCTCCTGCCAAGATCGTAGCAGTATTTGCAGATCCCGATGAGAAGACCGCCAAGGTAGTCGTACCCGATTATCAGCTGTCTCTGGCAATCGGTAAGGAAGGTCAGAACGCAAGACTTGCAGCAAGACTGACCGGTTACAAGATAGACATCAAATCCGAGACACAGGCGAAGGATGCACCCGGTTTCCGTTATGAGGACTATGTGGACGATTACGAGGACGAGACCGAAGACGATTTTGATGGAGAGCAGGAATAATCAATGGCAAAAAAGATCCCACTGAGGCAGTGCGTAGGCTGCGGAGAAATGAAAGGCAAAAAAGAGATGCTGCGGGTACTGAAGACTCCGGAAGGAGAGATCTGTTTAGATACAACGGGCAAAAAGAACGGACGCGGCGCATATATATGCAGACAGAAGGAATGTCTGCAAAAGGCCCGGAAGAATAAAGGCTTAGAGCGTTCTTTCAAGATGAGTATTTCTCCGGAAAGTTATGATATGCTGGAAAAGGAGTTTGATCAGCTTGAAACAGAATAAGATTTATTCCCTTTTGGGACTTGCGATGAGGGGGCGTAACCTGGTAAGCGGTGAATTCCAGACGGAGGACGCTGTAAAAAAAGGTTCTGCCATGTTGGTGATCGTTGCAGAAGATGCATCCGCCAATACGAAAAAGTTGTTTCACGACAAATGTTCCTATTATGAAGTCCCTGTATACGAATATGGCACAAAGGAAGAGCTCGGCTGGGCAATCGGTCGGGATTTGAGATCTTCGGTAGGTGTGTGTGATGCGGGACTGGCAGATGCACTCATCAAGCAATTGGAAGCGAATTTGCCCGGTTAGGCAGAATGGAGGAAAGCATGGCGAAAATCAAAGTACATGAACTCGCAAAAGAATTAGAACTACAGAGTAAGGATATATTGAATTTTTTACAGGAAAAAGGAATTGAGGCAAAGGCAGCACAGAGCTCCCTGGAAGAGGATGCGGCAGCACTGGTGCGTAACAGCTTAGGACACAAAAAGGCAGCACCGGCACCCGCGGTGGAAAAAGAGGCTCCCGCAAAGGCGGAAAATACAAAGCCCGCTGAGGAAAAGGCACAGGAGGAGACCAAATCTCCCGAAGAGACGAAAAAGAAGAAAAAGATCATTTTCGTAAGCAACCCTCAGAATTCCAAGATGTCCGGTCAGCGTCAGGGCGGACAGAATGGACAGAGACCCGCCGGCGGACAGCGTCCGAATCAGGGACAGGGCGGCAGATACCAGAATAACGGATATCAGAACAACTCTTACGGTAACCGTGTACAGGCACAGGCTCCCGTACGTCCCATCAAGCCTCTGACCCCGCCTTCTCCCACACCCAGTGTGGCAATGGTACCCGGCAATAAGGGACAGCAGCCTGCGAAGAAGCCGGTAAACTACGCGGCACAGGCACCCGTAAAGGAGCAGACAGCACAGGCTCCCGCAGCGGCACAGGCACCTCAGAATACACAGAACACGGCACAGACAAGACCTGCGGACAGACCGCAGAACAATAACCGTGATAACAGAGAGAATCGCGATAACCGTCAGGGTGGTTATGGTCAGAATAATCGTGATAACCGCGGTCAGGGCGGCTACAACCGTGACAACAGAGACGGCAATCGTGATAATCGTCAGGGCGGCTACGGACAGGGCAACCGTCAGGGCGGAGCAAACGCAAACAGAGGAGGTATGGGTAATGGCAGACCTCAGGGAGGCGGATTTAACAGACAAGGCCGTCCGGGCATGGAAGGCGGTCAGGGTGATCGCAGGAATAACGGCAACGGTGAGCGCGGTTACGGCAATAATAACCGCGACGGAAGAGGCAATGGCGGATCGGGTAATCGATTCGGAGATAACAGACAGAACAAAGGCTTCGCTCCGGAACCTGCAGGCAAGGATCTTGAGAAGAAGCGCGAAGATGAAAAGAGACGTTTCAGCCAGGAGAAGGACAACAAGCGCTCCAAGAAAGACCATATCTACGAGGACGAGGATGCACTGAAGAACAAGCCCGGACGTTTCATCAAGCCGGAAAAGAAGAAGGAAGAGGTACAGGAGGAGCAGATCAAGGTGATCGTGCTGCCTGAGTCCATCACCATCAAGGAACTGGCTGAGAAGATGAAATTACAGCCTGCAGCTATCATTAAGAAGCTGTTCTTAGAGGGCAAGGTCGTAACCGTGAACCAGGAGATCTCTTACGAGGATGCAGAGAACATCGCCATGGAATATGACATTCTCTGTGAAAAAGAGGTCAAGGTCGATGTCATCGAAGAACTGCTGAAGGAAGACGAAGAGAAAGAGGAAGATCTGGTGGAGAGACCTCCCGTAATCTGTGTTATGGGTCACGTTGACCACGGTAAGACTTCCCTGCTGGATGCCATCCGTAAGACCAACGTAACCGACCGTGAGGCAGGTGGTATCACCCAGCACATCGGTGCGTATACCGTAAACGTGGGCGGCCGTAAGATCACTTTCTTAGATACCCCCGGACACGAAGCATTTACCGCTATGCGTATGCGTGGTGCTAATGCTACCGATATCGCGATCCTGGTAGTAGCAGCGGACGACGGCGTAATGCCCCAGACCGTAGAGGCTATCAACCATGCAAAGGCAGCAGGCGTTGAGATCATCGTGGCAGTGAACAAGATCGATAAGCCCTCTGCAAATATCGACCGTGTAAAGCAGGAGCTGGCGGAGTACGAGCTGATCCCCGAAGACTGGGGCGGAAGCACCGTATTTGCACCCGTATCCGCGAAGAGCGGCGAAGGTATCGACCAGCTGCTTGACATGATCCTGCTGACCGCAGACATCATGGAGCTGAAGGCGAACCCCAAGAGAAAGGCAAGAGGTCTGGTCATCGAGGCAGAGCTGGATAAGGGACGCGGTCCCGTAGCTACCGTACTGGTACAGAAAGGTACCCTGCATGTGGGAGATTTCATCTCCGCAGGTGTGGCACACGGTAAGGTAAGAGCCATGATCGATGATAAGGGACGCAGAGTCAAAGAAGCAGGACCTTCCACTCCCGTAGAGATCCTGGGTCTGTCTGATGTTCCCAGTGCCGGTGAAGTATTCCTGGCACATGATAATGATAAGACGGCAAAATCCTATGCAGAGACCTACCTGGCACAGAATAAGGAAAAGATGCTGGAAGAGACCAAGGGCAGAATGTCCTTAGATGATCTGTTCAACCAGATCCAGGAAGGTAATCTGAAGGAACTGAACCTGATCGTTAAGGCTGACGTACAGGGTAGTGTCGAGGCAGTAAAACAGTCTCTGTTAAAGCTGTCCAACGACGAAGTCGTAGTAAAATGTATCCACGGCGGCGTAGGTGCCATCAATGAGTCCGACGTATCCCTGGCAAGTGCGTCCAACGCGATCATCATCGGATTCAACGTTCGTCCCGATGCGACTGCCAAGGCAACCGCAGAGAGAGAGGGCGTGGATGTACGTCTGTACAAGGTCATCTACCAGGCAATCGAAGATATCGAAGCTGCTATGAAGGGTATGCTGGATCCCGTATACGAGGAGAAGGTTATCGGTCATGCAGAGGTTCGTCAGATCTTCAAGGCATCCGCAATCGGTAACATCGCAGGTTCCTATGTCTTAGACGGTGTGTTCCAGAGAGGCTGTAAGGTTCGTATCACCCGCGAGGGCGAGCAGATCTTCGAAGGCAGCCTGGCTTCCCTGAAGAGATTCAAGGATGATGTGAAGGAAGTTAAGGCAGGATATGAGTGTGGTCTCGTATTTGAAGGCTTTGACAGGATGCAGGAGCTGGATATCGTAGAAGCCTACATCATGGTTGAGGTACCACGCTAAAGAGAACATCTAAGGCGTGAAAATACCACGCCTAAGATATTCTATAGCTTTAGCGGGAAGAATCGTTAGACGATTCTTCCGATAGGCTGTTTGTTATAAGAAGGAATAAGAATGAGAAAGAATAGTGTGAAAAATACCCGTGTCAACGGGGAAGTACAGCGCGTTCTGGCAGAGATCATCCGGGGCGGTCTTAAGGACCCCCGGATCAGTCCCTGGACCAGTGTCGTTGCTGTGGAAGTGGCACCGGATCTGAAAAGCTGTAAGGCATGGATCAGCGTACTGGGTGACGAGGAAACAAGAAAGTCCACCCTGCAGGGACTGAAGAGTGCCGAAGGCTATATCCGCAGAGAACTGGCACGCACCATCAATCTGCGCAATACTCCGGATATCACTTTTGTTATGGATCAGTCCATTGAGTACGGTGTCAATATGTCCCATAAGATCGACGAAGTCATCGCTGCGGACGAACAGGCACAGAAGCCGGAAAATGATGTTGTGGAATCTACCGAAGAGACAGAGGAAGGTGACGAATAATGGATTTGCGTGAAGAATGTCGTAATGCGAAGAAAATCGGCATCAGCGGTCATATTCGTCCGGACGGAGACTGTGTGGGCGTATGTCTGTCTTTACAGATGTACCTGAAGAAGCTCCTTCCCGAAGCGGAAGTTATCGTATATTTGCAGAAGCCTTCCGAAGAGTTCTCTTATCTGAAGGGATACGATGAGATTCAGACCGAGTGCCCTGTGCAGGAGCCTTTTGATGTGTATTTTGCACTGGATTGCAGCGGGGACAGACTGGGTGATGCGGAGGAGTATTTCCGTAATGCGAAAAAGAAGATCAACATCGATCACCATATCAGCAATTCCGGCTGCGGCGATGTGAATCTGGTGCGTCCCGAGGTGGGCAGTGCCTGTGAGGTACTGTATCACATCATGGATGCGGAACTCATCGACAAAGACATTGCGGAAGCACTGTACACCGGCATCATTCACGATACCGGCGTGTTCCAGTATTCCAATACGACACCGGAGACATTGCAGGCGGCAGCCTTCCTGATTACCTTCGGATTTAATTTCCCGAAGATTATTGAGGAAAGCTTTTATCAGAAGACGTACCTGCAGAGTCAGATCATGGGAAGAGCTCTGATGGAAAGCATCCGTTTCATGGACGGACACTGCATCGTGAGCATGGTGGACCGTAAGACCATGGATTTCTACAATGCGGTACCGGGTGATTTAGACGGCATTGTGAACCAGCTGCGCAATATTAAAGGCGTGGACTGCGCAATTTTCATGTATGAGACCGGTGTGCTGGAGTATAAGGTCAGCATGCGTTCCAATGAAAAAGTAGATGTGGCGAAGGTGGCTTCTTTCTTTGGCGGCGGTGGTCATGTACGTGCCGCAGGCTGCACCATGAAGGGAACCTTCCATGACTGCGTCAACAATTTGTCACTGCACATTGACAAGCAACTGTGGGGAGAATAGGATTAATGGACGGCATCATCAATGTATACAAGGAAGCGGGATTTACCTCTCATGATGTGGTAGCAAAGCTTCGCGGAATTTGCCGGCAGAAAAAGATAGGGCACACAGGTACACTGGATCCACAGGCTACCGGTGTGCTCCCTGTATGTCTGGGGAGCGCTACCAGAGCATGCGAGATGCTGACGGATCGGACGAAGGAATATGTGGCGGAACTTTTGCTGGGACAGATCACGGATACCCAGGACACTAC